>JAUQXU010000461.1 GCA_030837935.1 Candidatus Brocadia sp. | reverse complement strand
GCTGCAGGAAATTACATCAGCTCTCGAACCGACTTCCTCGAAGATTTCAATCAACAGATCATCGTCAGCAGACAAGGGGAAACGTACCGGCATAAAGGCACAACCATGAGCCACACCCACAACTCCCCGTCCATTGCTTTCAGCAATTGCCACACCGGCACAGGGAGTACCGTGATAATCTCCTGCGTGAGATTCGGGAAATGGGCTGCCATCACCATCCACATAATCCTTTGGAAAAACTACCTTACCGTCACCCTGGAAATCCGGATGACCGAGATCAAATCCATCATCCACTACTGCAACCACAATACTACGCTCTCCACGCGTCACATCCCAGGCCGCCGGGGCACTTACCGAAGCTTCTGCAACAAGCTGCGGCCTCTTTTTCGCATTCAAGTGCCATTGCCGGCGAAAATAGCCGTCGGTGGGAATGAACGCCGGTTGAAAGCGATTAACCATATTTGGTTCAGCAGACATAATTATCTTCTCTTCTGCTAAACGGTTGGCCACCTTGATAGGATTTTCCCCACTGCTCGTCGTCACCTGCAGCAAAAAAGTATTGACCTCTCCTTCGTAGTCTTTAAGCACCTTCAATCCATATTTTTCCAACAACTTATCGATCTGTGTGCTGGTCGCCTTTGGATCAAAGCGTACGATGATCTTGTCGGTTAGATAGAACACGGTACCCTCGGTACCTTTTGGACGATAGGCATGGTGGGCAACAGTCTTGAACGTATCGGAGCGCAATACATCCATTGTTGAATCACGTTCTGTCGTAGTTGTTTCGACTTTAAATACCTGATTGGTAACAGGCTTAATATCCCGGACGCCAGGCACGCCACGTAATCGTTCAAGCTGTTCTGGACTAGAAGGTATGACAGTAAAGCGGTCATCCTCCTTCTCCAGTTCAATTTTCTTGCCACCTCGCCAAACGTATCGTCCTATATCTTCGGTCTTTGTATTAGATAATTTTTTAGCCATTTCAATGCCTTTCTTTTATTGATATTTAATTGACATTCATATTCGCTAAGCCGTATCTCTTTGCTCTCAGGTGGTTGAGCAGTCTGCATTGGCATGCTCGTTAATCTGACCATGTCGCTAACGTCACGGTAAGGTTCTAATACCTGAAAACTTTCCGTCTCGAACAATGCCTAAAAATATACTACTACCGCCCATCGTACCCTCCTGTCAATAACTTTGTAGAAACTTGGATATTGATACTGCTATCTTTATTTTCCCGCTTTATCCATCAACCAGCACATCAATGCCCACTGAAAAGCACCCAGCCAGGCAATGACCAATGCAGTGAAAAAATAATCCAATAGCCACCATGCTTCAAAAAGTTTGGGCAGATAGATTGCCACCAATGCAAAGGCCATCCAATGACAAAAACAATACCCGCAGGACAATAACTCGCCTAAGAAAGAATTTTTCCCCTTCACCCATTCCCGCAACGGTAAAAAGAGCTTTGTTTCCGTTACAGCAAAAGAGACCGAGGCAGTGACGAAAGAGAGACAGATTATCTTTCCCATTTTTAGCAAGTATTTAAAAAACCTGGATCACCACAGAGATGCAAAGTTCGCAAAGATTATTGCTGCGAAAAGAATATGATCTTTCTGATTTTTCATTATTTTCTCCACGTCTTTTGTGGCTTTGCGGTGAACTATTATTGTAACAAGCACCCGCTTCTGCAATAAGCCACAGGTCTTAACATATACTTTTTCGTCCAAATATTGATAATCATAATTCTCCTCCATAATTACAATTTTTCTTTATTTATATGAGGTCCGTTTGAAAATTTAAGAAGAATTTCCCCCTTTACCCCCCTCGCGAGAGGGACAAACAGCTACTGTCCCCCGCTGGCGGGGGTGAAGGGGGTGGCTTCAACCACACATTTTATTTCCTCTATCACGGCATTCATATTCTTGAGAACCTATTACAGTTTTACCTACATAAAACTTAGAAGACCCTTTAAATTATTTTGATAAATGCTCATCAGTGTTTATCCGTGGTTAAATAAGCTTTTTCTCTTGCGCACTTTGCATATTCTGTTGTGAACGATTATCTCTTATAAATATCTTCCCAATAAACCATAAGCAACCAAGGATAGCCAGGGCTCCGGCTATATAGGTACCTATAAATAGATTCTTTCTGAGAGACTGGGCTTCACCAGTCAATGAAGTAAATAAGTCGGGTTCTGAGATGACGAGTAAACAAGCACGAACGAAAATGCCTATAATGATGGCTATGAGAATTACTAATACCATAGGATGAAAAAGGCTCGAGTAAGGTGGCAGATACCAGCAATCTGTCTGTCCCTGAAATGCTTTTACATCAACCTCGCTAGTATTCTTTTTATATTCCTCCCAAAGTACTGAATATAAACTCTTGCTCTTGTGAAGAGTAACCATAACAGTTACCATCAAGCCTACTATAATGATAGGAAATAACTTGATGAGGTCTGGAAGATCAGCAGGAATCCGTCCAAATGGTGATTCAAGCGAACTAAGCCGGGAGTCTAATTTATCTTTGCTATCTTGCAATTTCGTCATATCATTATTCATCTTGTCCAATTCTTCTTTTTGCACTTTTACGGCTTCTTTTAGCCTTCCAACGAGGATATTAACCTTCTCCTCCAGCGATCCAAATGACTTTTTTACTTCATTTTGAAGCTCTTGAGCTACATCTAATTTACCTCTCGGACCAGAATAACTATGCCAAAAATTCGGGTTTTCTTTTTCGACTCTATCGATATACTTTTGAATATCCTTAATTCCTTGCTGAGTTACATTCTGTAAATCAATATCTCCAACCATATCCGATGTTATTTTAACTTGCTTGATTGGCTCCTCGATTCCTTCCCTAATATCATTGAGCAAATTATTAAACCATGTCTCAATATACCAATGTACACCATTATTAAATGTAGTAACATCAGACGGCAAGAAAAAATCCCCAATCTTTATAGATCCAGACTGCTGAACATTAAGTGGCATATTAGCAATAGGTTGCTGAATATTAATTGATTGTTGCACAGGGGCTGACTGCTGGATGTGTGTTGATCGATTAGATGTGTTAGAAGATGACTCAGAATGAAAGACATTCCAGAGATCTGACAATATTCCTCTCAGATGTTGGGGAAAATCCTTTATCTTATTTTCAATATTAGCCTGATTTGCCTTGATATTTTGGCTCAGGTTTGCAATACGCTCTGCCTGACCTGATAGTTGATCAAACTGTATTTTCTTTTCGTCTAATGATTTTTTTAATCTGGGCTCTTGCTCTTTATATTCAAAATACGGTTCCACTACGTAGAAATGGGCAATCAGGGCAAACAAAAGGCCTGCACCAAGAAGGCGGTTTACCTTGTTCTTACATGACCTCAGGTCATCAAAGAGTACATCAAATAATTGCGGCATAGCTTATTCTCCTCTTTGATAATGATTATGCATAAAGTAATATCAATTCCTCATAGAGTCAAGAAAGTTAATCACAAATCAAGGTTTGGCCCCATTTGATCCACGCTATCTTCGCAACAAATAAATCAGACAGGATGCTATTCGTCATACATTCATTTATATTTATTGGTGTAATATTGCCCAAAGGAAGCCATGTCTTGTCTGTTCTTTAAAAATCTATTCACATCTTTTGCTACCTCTATTCCACTGATATACGCTCCATGAACCGACAAAGGTTGGTACCGGTTGTTGTATGCAGGGGCAGTAGCTTCACCTGCCCAGAAAACAGGAAGCGTTGTAAGCGGGTTTTTTAAGGCTTCCCGCACTATTTTAATTTCTGCGATACTCTTTCCATAACTTATATAAGAATTACCACACCGCGTCCATGGATCTTTTCCCCAATCCGTACGGTATACATTTGGTTCATTTTCGCTTTTCCATACCAACATTTTTTTCCAGTCCCAGGGGTTTCCCGCCGGATTGCTGTTGTATATTTTTTCTATACTCCGAAACATTATTTCTGCCGCCTTTTTATCATCAGCATCCTTCATGATTAGGTAATCAACTCCCATGAGTAAAGCCGTGATTACATAAGGACCGTTTTCAAGATTGGGAAAGGAGGTAAAGAACGTTCGCGGTAATCCCTTATCTGCGAGCCCCAAAATTTTTTGGTCTGGCCCTCTTGGATTAATCAGGATAGCCATTCCATTATCTAGATTATTTACCTGCTGATTGTAGTCCCAAACACAATCCTTGAATTGTATGCTTACTTTTGCAATCGGTCCTGGTTTTATGATTTTAAAGGCATTCCGTTTCTCTTCAGGAAAGAATTGCCCAAAAATTTGAGGACCTTTATGCATAAGTATTCCAACTGAGAAGGTACAAATTAAAGAATCGGCTGTAAAATCTTTTCCGTTTCCTGTTGTTACCCTTACGCCATTATCCAGTTGCTCCACCTTAATAACTTCATGTTCATAAAGTATCTCCCCCGGTATTTTATCCGCTTGCTTTTCCAGAAATTCTTTTAAAATAGCGTTAGGTAATTCGTCAAAACGGCAGATTACCGTATCGTGCCCCTCTTTTCTACACAATCGATACTCTGATTTTTCATCAAATATTTGTTCCGGGACTTTATCCACTTTTAACCCTGCCACACTGATGTTATCATTCACCGGCTCACACCATTGATCACCAGCATGATTAGGCGGACTAAGCTTAAATTTTTCAGCTCCCGGGGCTAAAATTCCAGGGGTATGTGCAGAGATGGCGTAATAGGACATGGGTTTCGCCTTTCCCGTATACGCTAAAGTTTTAACAAGTTTTCCTGCCGTTTGATCATCTTTGTTGAGATCAAACTTCTTGATCTTATCAAACAAGCTATTTTTACTTTTAGGGTTGAAATTGTATATATCGCCCAATTTGCCTAAGTCAGAATCATAAACATGTGCATACATGGCGGGTGGGGGAAATCCCCAATTTTCCTGGTCTGAGTCCCCCGGATAGGCAACCCGAACCTTGGTTCCTTTATTAAACCCAATGCGCTCGAAGCCTTGTTGCTTTATTTCTTCCCCATATTTTCCGTAGGGGCTACCGTCCTTAACATGTATAAAAAGTGCCCCTTCCTCAATCGGGAATCCCTTTCTTATCTCGCTGCCATCATTGGTAAGAACAAAATCCTCATTTGAGCGCATTCTCCCACCAACATGTTTTGTGGCTTCCAGTATTAAAACCTTTTTCCCTTTGTTTTTCAATTCTCTGGCGGCTGTAACACCCGCAATACCAGCCCCCAAAACAATACAATCAAAATGTTCAGGCATGAGATGTCTCCTTAAATGGTGTAAGAAAAAATCTGTTTAATGCTGTATTGGAAAAATCCCACTGTACAGAATTTTTAAGGGGCGGAGAAGCATAGGCATCATAGAAATCCAATTAGCGCCTCTGCTTTACTCGCCACCAAAAAGAGTTACTTGGTACTGAATAACAAATATCGTATTCCCAAAAAAACAAAAACCTCTTTGCCGATGGAACTCAATTTTCCGGCAAGTATGAAAGT
>JAUQXU010000460.1 GCA_030837935.1 Candidatus Brocadia sp. | reverse complement strand
AGAGTATAGCCGCTGATGTGTCACCGGGGCGGTTAACGCGGTTCTTCACAAAGGAGGACCATACCTTTCGGGTAAAAAAACAGATTCGTGAAACGGTGATTTTTGCCGTTCAGAACCTCATTAAAGAACCGCCCTTTTCTAAATTAGACCTGGTCAGTTGCAGGAATGTGCTGATTTATATGAATTCCGTGCTTCAGAAAAAGATCATCCCCCTTTTCCATTGCACGTTAAATCAGGACGGGTTTCTCTTTCTGGGTTCCTCTGAGGGCATTGGGGAATTTACCCAACTTTTTTCCTGCGTTGATACAAAGTGGAAAATCTTTAAACGCAAAGGGGCCGTTGTAGCGAAGGTCGCCCCTCTTCCTAAAATACCTTTTATTGGTACAACTGATGAAACACAAAGGGCCGAAGAAAAGAAGGTAATTAGCGTGGCCAACATCAGCGAATTGGCAGAAAAGTTAATCCTTGAGAAATACGCCCCACCTTTTGTCATCATTAATGAAAAATACGACATCCTCTATTTTCACGGGAAAACTGACAGGTACTTGTCGCCTCCGAGCGGGGAACCCAGCTTTAATATGTTAAAGATGGTTCGGGAAGACCTTCGATATGAACTGAGTACAGCGCTCCATAAATCGATCAAGAAAAAGGCGACTGTCGTAACCGAAGTACTGCAGATGAAGCGTGATGATGATTCCCGATCCATCAACCTGGTGGTCAGGCCTATTACAGAAACAACCTTTGCTCAGGGTTTGACGATGGTCATATTTGATGACAAAATACCTCTTAAAAAGCCTGTTCAAAAAGAAAAAAAGGCCTCTAAGTCTGAAGAAGTTAATCCACGTATACTAGCTCTAGAGCAGGAATTAAAATCCACCAGGGAGTATCTTCAAACCTCAGTTGAAGAGACGGAGACCTCCAACGAAGAACTCAAATCGGCCAATGAAGAACTGCAATCCATAAACGAGGAACTTCAAAGTGCCAACGAGGAGTTGGAGACATCCAAAGAGGAACTGCAATCAACGAATGAGGAACTTGAGACGGTAAACTCGGAACTCCAGCATAAAATAGAAGAATTGTCCCGGACCAATAATGATTTAAACAACCTGCTTGCCAGCACGGAGATTGCAACAATCTTTCTGGATACCGACTTTTGCATCAAATGTTTCACCCCATCTGTGGTTAAAGTATTAAATTTGAGGCAGACGGATATCGGCCGTCCTTTCAGCGACATCACCTCAAGCATCATAAATGAGAATTTCTATAAAGATGCCGAAGACGTGCTGAACACATTGAATAAAAAAGAGACCGAGGCACAGGCCAAAGAGGGTGGATGGTATTTCATACGTATGATGCCATATCGAACGGTAGAAAATGTGATTGACGGAATTGTTATTACTTTTACGGATATAACCAAATTAAAGTTAGCCGAGGCTGATTTACGTCGTTTGACTACGGTGGTTTCCGATTCCAACGACGCCATTGTTGTTTTTGATTTGGAAGGCAGGATAACTGCCTGGAACAAGGGTGCGGAGAGGATGTATGGCTATACTGAGACCGAAGTCCTTAAGATGAACATTATCGAAATCGTGCTCGAGGATAAGAGACAAGAGACTCTCGATCAGATCGAACAAATCAAAACGGATATATCCGTAGAATCCATGGAGACCCAGCGGGTAACAAAAGATGGGCGCATCCTGGATGTGTGGTTGACAGCCACAAAGCTGGTGGATGATAAGGGTAATATCGTCGCCGTGGCTACCACAGAGCGTGACATCACCGAGCGTAAGTGCTCTGAGGCAGCCTATAAAAAGACTATTGAGGAGTTAAAGAGGCAATTGGAATATCTACAGGATCAGAAAGGGTTAGGAAAATAAATTTACGAAAGTATTGATTCAGCATGTGAAATATTGGGTAGAATGATCGGTAAGCTTATCAAAGTGAGGCAGGGGGCGCTATAAGCATCTAACCCATAGCCTATAACCCCTTGCCGATAGCCCAGTGCCGAAAGTGGAGACTTGAATAATGAAACAAGATAAACCTAAATCAAAACAAGCTTCTGAACTTCGCAAAAAGGCTGAGGACAAACTGAGAGCCAAGATGCTAACGCCAGAGAAAATAACTGATGCAGATATCCGAGAATTGATACATGAGCTTCAGGTTTATCAAATTGAGCTGGAGATGCAGAATGATGAACTGCTGAAAGCACAGGTACAGATTGAGGAATCCCTCCAGAAATATTACGACCTTTACGATTTTGCCCCGGTTGGGTACTTTACCTTTGATGAAAAAGGGATTATTCGGGAAGCAAATCTTACCGCTGCTGATCAATTAGGTATTCCGAGAGATTTTCTCATCAAAAGGCAATTTTATCATTACATTAACCAGCAAGATCAGGATATATTCTATCTGCATCTTAAGAAGCTATCTGAAAGCAAGATGCGGCAGTCGTGTGAGATAAGATTAAAAGGGAAAACCGGTAAAGAGTTTTATGCCCAATTGACTAGTGTAATGGTTTGGGATTCGAGCTGTTATTCATATAGAACTTCAATCATTGACATCACTGAACGCAAACGGATGGAAGAAGAGATAAAAAATATAGCAAAGTTTCCCATGGAAAATCCATATCCTGTGTTACGCATTGCACACGATGGCACTCTTCTCTATGCCAATTCATCTAGCACGTTTCTTTTGCATTTCTGGAACCGTGAGGTTGGTCAAATTGTGCCCGATTCCTTGTACCAATTAGTTGCAGATGTCTTCCGTACCAGATCAATAAAAAGAGATGTCGAAATCAAGCATAGAGACCAAACATACTCTTTTACAATCGTACCAGTGAAAGATACTGATTATGTTAACTTATATGGAAAGGACATCACCGAGCGCAAACAAATAGAGGAGAAAATCAAACATATGGCTTTTCACGATGCCCTTACCTTCCTTCCCAACCGGATATTGTTCCATGATCGTCTAACTCTGGTGCTTGCTCATGCACATCGCAACAAAGAGATGTTTGCTGTATTGTTTCTAGACCTGGATAGATTCAAGGATATAAATGATACGCTGGGGCATACTATGGGAGATCAGTTGCTGCGTGACGTCGCTAACAGACTGAAAGGCTGTATACGCGAAGAAGATACTATTGCTCGTTTTGCTGGCGATGAATTCACCCTGTTATTGCTCGGAATTACCGAAGCGGAACATGTGCGCAATATCGCGCAGAAAATCCTCGATGCCGTCAAACAACCGTTAATGCTCGGTGGGCACGAACTCTCCATCACTACGAGCATTGGAATTGCCATTTATCCCGGTAACGGTGAAGATGTTGAAACCCTACTGAAGAATGCCGACACCGCCATGTACCATGCCAAGGAACAGGGGAGAAACAACTACCAATTCTACACCGAAACTATGCATGACAAATCATTTGAAAAAATGATGCTGGAAAGTAGTATTCGCCGTGCACTGGATCGCGAAGAATTTGTGGTCTACTACCAACCGCTCGTGAATATCAGTACCGGAAAGATCGCCAGTATGGAAGCCCTGGTGCGCTGGCTACACCCTGAACTGGGTTTGATTTTACCGGAAGAATTTCTCGCCTTGTCAGAAAACACCAGACTGATCGTTTTCATCGACGAACTGGTGTTGTATACCGTCTGTGTACAAAGCAGGGTCTGGCAGGATGCGGGATTTCAACCTATGTGTGTTGCGGTAAACCTTTCAGCGCATACATTCCAGCAACCCAACCTGGTAGAAACCATCACGTCGGTATTACAAAAAACCGATCTGGATCCACATTTTCTGTGTTTGGAAATCACTGAGAGTATTGCCATGCAGGATATAGAAACTACCATTCAGAAGTTGAACAAGTTGAGCGATTTGGGCATTCAAATCGCCATCGATGATTTTGGCACAGGCTTTTCTTCTTTATACTATCTCAAGAAATTTCCCGTTAATAAGCTCAAGATCAGCCAGCATTTCGTGAGCGGCATTGTAGCCGATCAAAACGACAAGGTGATAGTTGAATCAGTTATTGCCCTGGCACGGACCTTGAAATTCAAGGTTGTTGCCGAAGGGGTTGAGACTGAAGAACAGTTAATCTTCCTCAAACAACAACAATGTGACGAGATGCAGGGATATTTGTTCTGCAAGCCTTTGCCAGCCGAATCATTTGGGAAAATGCTGGTACAGGGGAAACATTTGTAGCGTTCATGGAAACATTGGGTTTCGTTTCCCGTATTCATGCACGGGATATGCCTCAACCTAACCTTGCGAAACTGGTGCTCTCAGGTAAGAGGTATTGACATCTGTACTTCTATGTTATAACATAGTTATAATTTGAGGATATCTTTCAATCCTTAAAATATATTAAAGAACTTCTACATATTGGTTTGATAACTACAGTGAATAACGGGGATAATCATGTTACGTAAAATATGTGCAATAGGCAATAGTTGTGGAGTTTCCATTCCAAAAGAGATATTGGAAAAACTTCGTTTGACTGTGGGTGCACAGGTTGAGGTAAAAGTGGATGAAAAGGCAAATAAGATAATCATCGAGCCTGCAGTTCACAAGGTGCCTTCTGAGGTAATAGACAGGGAATTTGCCTCCCAGGTCAATGATTTCATAGAACATTACAAACCAGCACTGAAAGTGCTTGCCAAAAAATGAAGTATTTGACTCCTGAGCAAGTACTCTTTATCCATTATCGGTTAATAGAGGAAACAGGTGGCCGTCATGGGATTCGTGATCTCACGTTGCTCCAGTCAGCATTAGCAAGACCTATGGCTACCTTTGACAATAATGACCTTTATCCAGATCTATTCGCCAAGGCAGCATCACTTATGCATGCTCTTATTAAAAATCACCCATTTACAGACGGCAACAAAAGAACTGCCATCGCAGTTGCATCGATTTTTCTTCTACGTAACAATTACAGCCTCAAAGCATCGAACAAAGAACTTGAAGGGTTTACACTGAAGGTAGCCAGCGAGAACGTAGAACTACAGGAAATGACATATTGGTTCAAAAGGCATTCTACGAAAGTCCTATAGATTGGGTAGAGCGAGGGGTGAATCATATTATACAAACAATAAACGTTTGTCTGCAACATGGGTAGGAAAGTACAAAGAGTACGATACACGCTTGATCCAAAGGGGATAAAGAACTTGCCACGAAACGAGATAGCGGTTATCCTGCGAGGGACCGATGACTTAATTATGCGTGGCGGCAGGGCACTCCTTGCCAAAATTTTAAAGGGTTCAATAGATAAGAAAGTTATAGCGTTAGATTTTGCACAAAAGTCCTGTTTATGGATACTATAAGCAGCTTTCCATAGAAGAGATATTGGCAAAGATCGATTGGGTTATAATAAATGGGTATTTGCGTATCGAATACGATTACCGCTTACCCTTATTGGTTTATACAGGCAAAGGATGGGAAATAGAAAAAGATACCTATTCAGATGAGTTATTGCGGGGTTTTGATAAAATGCTGGAAAGCGGCTGTAGCTTTTTCAACATGAGTTACCTGAAGGATAGAAACAGAGAACTCATATTGATGTTACTTGATAAGGTGGAGACAACCGGTAACAGGAAATACCTGCCTATATTAGAGTCGTGGGAGCTGATTGATTACAAGAAGGTAAGGGAACGAATCGGGAAAGTAACTGCCCATCTTAAACAACATAAACCCAAAAATGAATCATAAATCAAACAGGAATCACAGATTGTTTTATCTGTGATTCCTGCACTCTCAAATCGATGTATCGCCGAAAACTCCGCCGCGTATAAAGCTATACGCTTAGAAGCGCCGTCTGCTACCGCCTCGCCCTTCTCCTCTGCCACCACCATATCCTCCGCCACCGCGTCCACCGCCACGGCCACCACCGCGGTCTGTTCTCGGTTGAGCTTCATTGACGTTCAGCACCCGGCCCTTCAACTCCTTGCCGTTCATGCCGGCAATTGCCGCCTGTGCTTCAGCCTTTCCAGGCATCTCAATAAATCCAAATCCCCTTGGTTCACCACTAAACTTATCTTTAATAATGGTGACTGATGTAACCTGTCCGAATGCCTTAAAAGCCTCTTCCAGGTCCTCCTGGGTTACTTCACGCGCCAAATTGCCCACATAAATATTCATTCAAATCTCCTGTTTTGTTTACATTCTCACGAATGTAAGTATACAGATTCCATCTGACACCAGACGGTATGGAAACCTCTTCTAAAATATAGTATATACTATATACTACTTTTACTTAAAATGATAGAAGATTTGAAAATTCTTATACAATTAAATTGCCGTGAAAATCTTGAAATACCAGAAAAATTCAAGGGTGTCACACGAGGTAAAAATACTGAAAAGAATCCACCGAATTGTTCCTTGTAATTTTAGAAGGATGCCTGTATTATAAATATTTTGATTTTTGTCACAGTTGAATACTGGTTTATGGTCGATAAATCCAATGAGGATATGGTGTGGAAAAGACAGAGACAGAAGAAACAGCAAATGAAATTGAAAATATAAGGATGTCATTAAGTGCACATCTGGAAGAATTGCGACACAAGGTTATGTATTCTATTATCGCAATTATTCTCTGTTTTATATTGTGCTGGTTTTTTAAAGTGCAGATATTGGATATGGCCAAAAGACCCCATAAGTTTGCCATGGAAAAGATGGGTCTTTCAACCGAGTTGCAGGTGCTAAGCTATCAGGAAGGTTTCTATGCTTACATGAAACTGTGCTTCATAACATCCGTTTTTTTGGCTTATCCCTTTGTCATATACCAAATATGGCAGTTTGTAAGCGCAGGACTCTATAAAAAAGAACAAAGGTATGTGCTTTTGTTTCTGCCTGTCTCATATGTGGCATTCGTGGTTGGGGGGCTTTTTGGGTATTTTTTACTCATCCCCCTTGGTTTGCAATTCCTGATCGGCATTCTTGGACCAGGTATTCAACCTATCATTACCATGAAGGATTATGTTTCATTTGTTTTCATGTTGACCGTGGCGTTAGGATTGGTATTTCAGTTGCCACTCGTTATGCTGCTCCTTTCAAAGATCAGATTTATCACCCCTGATAAATTTGTTGCGTGGAGAAAGTATGCCGTTTTGGCAATATTTATTATTTCGGCTGTGGTCACGCCACCCGACCCATTT
>JAUQXU010000459.1 GCA_030837935.1 Candidatus Brocadia sp. | reverse complement strand
TTCATCTTCGTCTCCTTCTGTCATTGTGCAAATTTCAAGCATTCCCATTCGCACTTTACAGGAGGAGACTTCTTTTGTAAATACTACAGCATAGCTTTTGCTATTCTCACCCGCCTAGCGGGTGGTTTAGCTCTGGAATTAAGAGGCGACATCAGATGGGCTAATCTAAACCCGGTTCGGGGTAATGAACAGGCAGGTTTATGGCCTGTTTTGATTTTGAGCCACGATATCTTTAATGAACGTTCAGGGACAGTCATTGCCGTAGCTCTAACCAGTCAGCCCCAGAAAGCGGGATCCCCTCTGACCCTTGAATTGGAAACTGCAAATTTATCCAAACGGTCATGGGTTAAAATAAGTCAGATTCGTACGCTTTCCATTGAGAGAATTGGAAAACTAATCGGAAAAGCTTCTCCTGAAGAAATAGAGCAGGTTGTTGAAGGACTGAGTGAGATAATAGGGGCATAACAAATCACTAATCCGAACGTGTCGGAAAAGACAAAATCCGAAGCACGAAATTCGTGAGTCAACCCTGACAGGGTTAATTTTATTCATATCTTTGCTAAAAATGCCAAAATTATCTTTGAAAGATACTAATGGTAAGCGATAATCGTATTCGATCCACAAATACCCATTCACAATTACCCAACCTATTTTTGCCAATTACACTCATCGAAAGAATTTAAAGGAAATTGTCCATTTGAAAGATTCGGCCCCCCTCTTTCCTCTCTTATACTGAAAACATCTTTCGATTCTCAGCATAACCCGGCCAATTTCACTTGGCATCTGTTATGTCACACGGCAAATGTGGCGCTGATAAAAGAGGCTTTCCAGTATGTTATCACGCAACATCCCTTTAGAATTCGGGCTTTTGTCTTACTTCCTGATCATATCCATGGTATTTGGACATTACCAGAAAACGATAATGCGTTCTCAATGCGATGGCGATTGATCAAAAGTTATTTCAGCAGACGACGCAAGAGTAAGTACAAAAATTTGATGAAAATGTGGGACATGAATAATCGCAGTTGTTGGGTTTTCGCTTTGCTGAACCTAACCTACACAACTCTGAACACTGGCAGGAAAACTTTGAAATGCCGATACAGTCAATTAAAATATCAATTTGCGTAAATATTCATTACTCTGTTAATCGTTGGGAGAAATCTCCAATAGGGCCTTTTCACTTTCATCCAGCTTAAGGTGCGTTGTGCAAGGGGAATAAATGCACTTTGGGCTTGGTTCGACGTGAATATTCTGGGGTCTTCCCTGATTGCCCGATTGATTCGCTTTTTTAGCCATCCGTGTTCTAAACCGGGAGACATATAAAAGACCGGCCAGAGAAGCTCTTTCCTTTGTTGTATTAGCCCTTCCTCCAGAGCAACAGTTTCCATTCCCGTGTTGGGATAAACCCGTATACCGTAAATTATAAGAGCCACATCTCTTGGCCCTGTTTCTCTATGAATAAACTCAAGCGTTTCCTCCACCGTATCTTGGTTTTCTCCGGGACCTCCCATCAAAAACATCCAAAAGACCCGTAATCCCACTTGTTGAAATTGTTTTGCCACCTGAACAGCTTGTTGACGTTTAAAGCCCTTTCTCATACCCTTAAGAACTCTATCTGAAGCACTTTCCGCAGTACACGTTACACTGCGAAATCCTGCCCTAACCATCTCTTCAGGTAAACCGGAGTCCAGGTGTATGGGATTGATATTAGACCCAAAAAAAGAAACATTCAATTGACTTCTAACGATTTCCCGGCATAAGCTCATCGCATGCCGTGCCGGTAAATTAAATGTAGAATCCACAAATTCGAATTCGTGAACATTATATCTATCTCGTATATCAGTAATTTCTTCGACAACGTCTTTAGGGTCTCTTAATCGATATTTTTTCCCTTCAATGTTGACGTAAGTGCAATAAACACATTTGAGGGCGCAACCCCTTTTACTTTGAAGCGGATAAACTCCTTCACAGTTTAAAAAAGGTTTTACGGAAAAGTGATCTCCTACTCTTGCCCATACATTTTCTCTCATATCAAGACCTTCAACTTGCCGATAAGGTTCTTTTGTTTTAAGAGAAATTACTCCTCTCACGACTGATGGGTCGTCACCTCTATCAAGGTGTTTCAGTAATTCCACAAAAGCGACCTCCCCCTCTCCCACAACGCCATAATTTGCTCCTACTTCCTGCAAAAGAGCATGTGGTGCTACCCCCATCGCAGCCCCTCCAATGACAATGGGTGCAGAAGAACGTCCTCTTATGTCTGCAATTATTTTCTTTACCCCGGGAATAAAGGAAGTGCTGAAAAGGGCATCACAGTTGTCTAAGTTCCGCATGGAAATTCCGATAACATCATGTGGGGTTTCAACCCATTGGGAAATACAATGCTGCTTCTTCTGAAAAGTCATATCATACATCTCTACCTGATGGCCGGCTTTGCGCGTCGCTTCTCCAACAAGACACATACCGATAGGCATTACAGGATAAGGATTTTTCTCTTTATTGGTACTGATTAATTTAATTTTCATGTATGTTTTTCTTAATCACAATTTTGTAAGTTTCTTCAGTATGCATTTCAATAATTCATCAATATCACATCCTTTTGTGTAATAAAAAAATGTAAGTTCAAGGCAACGGACTATTACCTTCAAGTAATCTCTTGCTCAATTGAATATTGTGAAAGCCTATTTTTTCAGCGATGTTAATCTTTGCTACAATATGCTCCTTTTGGTCGTTATCGTTTCCTTCTAAACTTTTAATCAATTGTAAACTGCTCTTCAAATCACGAGCTATGGATTTTAGCCAATCGAAATAAAGGTCATAATAGCGTAGATTATGGCAATCTGCGCATTTTTCCGCATACTGATGCGGCAACTGTTTGGCGATGTCGGTCGTATGGCAGTCTACACAGGTCACACGTTTGGCATGGGGATCTGCATCTGCATTACCATCGGGTAACTTACCATTCATAAAATTAACGATATCCGTATGGCACGTATCGCATTGCCGAGGCAAAGGACTGTACCGGATAATCTTGTCCTTATCAGGCAAATGGCATAAGTTGCATGAAACATGTGCATGCAGCTTATCCAGCTTGCTTGATGAGTGTTGGTTGTGGTCAAATAACAGATTCCTGCCTTTCCAGCCGTGCTCATTATGGCAAATTTCACAGGTATGATTCATTTGGCCATTATGGATATCATCATGACAATCTATGCATTTACTGCCAATATTGATAAGTTTTACCTGTGATACTACTTTTCCCTCATACGTGGTTACATGGCATTTTTCACAAGAAATTGCACTATGCTCGCCTTTTAGTTTATATTTACTGTCCTGGTTATGGTCAAAAATTAACTGTTTTCGATTCCATCCGGCCATAGTATGGCAGGTCAAACAATCATAATTGTCTTTTGAATCCGGATGAGGATTTCGATGACATTCCGTACAAGTTTCAAACGGCAATCCTATAAATTTAGTCCTGGTGAGTTTGTTATTTTTATTTTGTTGTTTATGGCATGACCTGCATTCCAAATCACGATGTTTGCCTTCTAAAGAAAACCTTGCACTCTCATGATTAAAGCCTTTTACGTCTAACGAGGTGATATCTGCCAGCAAACCTTTATGTTCGGTATGGCAAGCCCGGCATTGGCCCGTTAATGAACCATGATATCCCTGGTTATTGTTGGTTACGTCAAGAATCTCCTGATGGCATTTAAGGCATTTGGAGGATGGAGGTGAATTAAGATAATTATGACATGATGTACATTGCTTTGCATCCGGTTCTTCTGCATGAGCGGAAATCAGCATACCCGGCAACAATGCTTCCCTCACACCATTATTTGCAATTTTTATTATTTGTAATTTTACACGATCAAAACCCGCATACCACGTTACGCTGACTAAAACGGCAACAAGTACCAGTATTGCAAGCATGACCGATGGTAACGATATCTGGCTTGTATGGAATACGGGACCTTCACTTTTCTGCCAAAGGGCATGATGTTCTCTTGCATAATCAAGAGGCACGTACCCTGTTACGATTCCTTTTATAGCTTTGCGCGTGGGAGGATTTATTATCGACAAGAACAAATGTATGGCTAAAAACAATACCGACGGAGCAAAGCAAATCGTATGCACAACCCATGGTCCAAGAGCTCCAGGCACAAATATCATGATAAGACCGGTGCTTGCGTATACGAGCAACAACAAATAAATAACCAACAGATGTAATTTTTGACCTGGATTGAACCTCCCTGAAGGAGGCAATTTTACCTTGGAGTCAAAGGTGTGGCTTACTATCCTAATCAACCATATACTATCACTGTAAAGCCACTTGAAAGCATCAAGGAACGTTTCCCACAAAGGTCTGAAATTTTTTGAAAATATACTAATAACAATAATCTGGACGATAAAAGCAATCAATACAAACCCCGTTACACGATGGATTTTTGCCGTTACGACCAAATCAACTATCTCAACTTCAAACAATCGCTGCAAAAGAATCATACCACCACTGACAAACAAAATCAGATAGAGAACTAACTGAATGGCATGATAAATAATTTCAACGGTTGTGAATCTGCGAACTGAAAATATTTTCAAATTATCGGCACCTCTGTTTGATATAAATCTTCTCTTTCGTCGTTATTCACACGGCTTCGTGATATTACACATCGAACAGCCTTTACTGTGTTCGGCAAAGAAAATGTCCAGTTTGCAGAACCTTTTGGCGGAATTGCGGTATGAAGATCCTTTATTAATTCAGATCTTTTTATTCGAATAACTTCATTATTGGTTTGTACGGCTAATATATCAACCGTTATAATCCGAATCCCAAAATCCCCCGTCGGCAACGCGTGGGGGATGTTGTTTTCCAGCACCAATTTAAAAAGTTCCCCTTCCCTGTTTACGGTGACATGAAAGGGGGTAATGTCCGGCAATTCCATGTAAACACCAAAGGTATGTTTTTTTTGTACAGATTCATCTTCCGTAGCCACAATCATTTTAGAGATAAATTTTTCCGATTGAGTTATCCTTCGCTTTACGGGGGGCATGTGGCATTCCTGGCAGTTGTGTTTATTTTCCGCCTTTACGTCCGACCATTCTTTAAAAGTGCCTTCGTGGCAACGGCCACAAAATTGGCTGTTTCGATATCGATCGTCATCAACCCTCACTGGGTGAGGCGCAAGTATTCCCGTTGGCTTAACCGGCCCAACCATCTTACTTTCCTCGAGATGACAAGAGGTACAAGTTACCCCCTCCTCACGAAAAATAGTACGACTTTCAGATTGAGTAGCTGAAAACGTTGGTTCGGGCGCATGGCATCCCAAACAATCGGTAAACGAGTAATTATGAGTAGCCATACGGAACGTGTTGCTGGTAAAAGCTCTGGCATGGGGAGAGTTAATCCATTCATGATAAATATCACCATGGCAATCTTCGCAAAAAGCGGCCTTCGGATAGGTCATATCAACATGCATTAAATGGTCAAAGCCTTTACATCCGGAAATTTCGCTTATCATGACTAGGATGATGAACAGTGACCACGTAAAATTCTTATATCGTGTTTTTAGGTGTTTGTGCCTCATATTCAAGTTTTCACTGGAAATATTTTCTAGATTAATTTATCGGGTTAAGCACATCATGTTGCGCAAATCTTTTAAAGTGGCAACAGCTACCTCCATTTAGCTGAGCTGCATCATACCTTTTTGGGCTAGCCTGAGAGCCGTTTTACCCACACGTGCAGGCATATACTTACACACAAAAACATGATTTTGAAATTCCTGATCATTTACTACGCAAAAAAAGAACCATAAGTATAAATTTTGATTATTTATTATCAAAATTCATCGTAATATTTACCAGGTATACTGTTAAGTAGAGAATGGGAAGCCGAAGAGAAAAATCTCAAAATGAAAAAAGCCTTCTTTTATTGTAAGTATTACAGGTAGGTTTGTAAATTTTACATAGCTTGCCGTAATAGAAAACGGAAGGTTTTGTAAAGAAATTGATCTGGTATAAAAAAGGGTATGAAGAGATCGAAGAAATTCCAAGACATCAGAGATTCGTTGGAAGACCTTGCCTAGAAACATTATTCAATAAGAAGACAGGAACTAAGAGACGAGAAAGAAACGTGAAAATTGTAGAATCGATTGAAAAGTACAGCCGGGGTAGGCATCGCCTGGCAAATCAAACTGCACAATTACCCGCATAAATCTGAAATAAGTGGTAGGCGATGCCTACATAAAAATTGCATGGATAGAAATAAACAAACATGCCTAACTATCGGAGGAAAGGGTCAAGGGTCAGACCTTTAATATAAAATATACTCCTGCCAGTCTCTTTTCTTTTAGTCTTCTTTGTTTTTCAATTGTACGCTTATCCACAGGGCAGCTTTTGTTCCGTGCTTGAACTTACACCAAATACTTTCCCGATCATCTTATTATCTAACCCACTGTGTTTTTTTAAGATATACCTCCTGCATATATCTCTGATTGTTTGTGGTACTCGTCTTTTCCTCTTTAATAACCGAATTCTTTCTATTTTAAAACGTTTTACTACTTCATCCAATACCCTCTCTACAATCCTGTTATCCCCTACCAGCTTTTTCTGTGGCAATTCTTCATCTCTTGCAGCTTGATCACGAATACGGCATTGAGTTCGAATTAGACAAACACACCCCTTCTAATACATACAACTACCCATACTTTTATATTGCTCTTTTTGTTTTATCTGGTAAACTATCTCTATGAAAAAGACCCATTTTGAATGGGACGATGAGAAGGACAAGGAAAATCAGGCCAAGCACAATGTTTCTTTTTCGTTGGCTCAGCATGCCTTTCTTGACCCTCACCGTATCATAGTTGAAGATATCAACCACAGCAGAGAGGAAGAACGGTTTTACTGCATCGGTCGTGTGGGAGAAGGCATCATGACAGTGAGATTCGGATATAGAGGGAATGTAATCCGCATTTACGGAGCGGGATATTGGAGAAAGGGGAGGAAGTTATATGAAGAACAAAATAAAGTACACTGGCGAACCTATGGGAAAACTAAGAGTTGTTAAAGATTTTCTACCCTCTCCGGATCAACTGGTCTTGAAAGAGGAAAACGTTAAGATAACAATTTCCCTGAAAAAAGAAAGCGTTGATTTTTTCAAGAAGAAAGCAAACGAGCATCACATTTCGTATCAAAAAATGATTCGGCAAATTGTTGATTGGTATGCATCACATTATCAACAACGCACCTAACACCGCATCAAGCCGACCTGCTACCCCTGCGATTTCAACCTGGTCTTGCCGGCGAAGTAGTGTTAAAAAGTAACTAACCTTGCCCAACCGCAGAAAGGAAAGATGGGGAAAGATGGGATCAAATCTTTATCGTTGACGATAATTTATCATTGATACAATACATATACTCAAGACACACCATCCCCCTCACTCCTTACAGGGACAGGGATAGATCCTGCCCCCTGAAGGATTTACCAAAAGGTGAGGGGCGGCTTGCAAAAGGGACACTGCCTGTGCCGCCTCCTCTTGCATCGCAGGAGATTGATGTTTCTCATGCAACTTGATCATGAAATGTTTAAGGGATTCCCTGTCAGCATACCCATCACAGTATTTATGGAAGAAATCAAGGTAATATCTCAACCACTTCTTATAATTTTTTATATGTCAATTATTCTTTGACTTACGCTGTACTATTTGTCAAACTGAAGAAAATTTGTTCATAATATAGTTAGATGTCCACGCGCTACGGACAACGATGCGCACTGCTTATTGTGCATGTATTTTTTAATTTAATGATGTTTCTCAGTTATAGTGTCTCAAGGTACCATTCTTGAGCAACTGTACGCTTTGGCTGATTAACGGAGGGACAAAATGACAATAGATTATGAATATAAGGATACACCTTCAATTATCCACAGGGAAATAACTACGGTCAGAAGTGGCGAGCGGTTAAAGTATTCAGACTTGACGGCCCGTGAGAAACGCGACTATCTCTTTGATGAAGGGATTCGCGCAACAGCGTATGAGAATTACAAGGATGAGAAAAGACCTGATGTGATACTCGGAGTAGTCCGTTTTGGGAGATCGGCATTAAAATCGATTGCAAATCATTTGCTGAGTGATACCCTGACTCGCGTCAGTGATGAGCTAGAGGAGCCTAAACCAAAACTCTTCCACACGTACGGAACTACGGCCAAAATAGTTTTCATTCCTGAGCCGAACACGCCTTATACAGGTATCTTTAGTGAGCAAGCCTATGGTCTGATCAGATTCTCCTACGCGGGGCCAGTCATCGGTGTTGGCGTTGTGCCGGGCCTAGGCTTGAAATTTCTTGTTGATAGAGACCACCCATCGCAGAATATGGTTGCGATGAGAAAATTAGATCGCCAACAGCCATTTTGGCATTTCTTCAGCAAACATTCGCATAATTCAGTGTTCCAAAATTTGTTTACTAATATCCTCCCTCTTCCGAGGCTCACAAACCTTACTATGAGAGCTGTAAACGCCAGGTTTGAAACAGTCAACGAAAAAGGCAAAGGGCTGAATCAATCGGTCGAGAACTTAGCGCGGATACATGTTAATGGTGCGCCTGTTGAGAGGGATAAAGTCAATGCCCCCTATCGGCTCATCTTCCGACCGACAAAACAAGCGATTGAATCCTCCGATCCTACTGTGGATTTCAGAGACGATCTCGCCCGAAATATAGGTGCTGGAACTACAATTTATGACGTGTTTGCGCTTAGTGAATCTCAGGAACTGGATTTAAAAAAAGGTGGTGTTGAAAACGTAGAAGATTTGCTAGGACATGGAAAGATGATAGGAAGGCTCCAGACAGAATCAGAATTCATAGCGTCAAAATATGGTGATTACCGATTGTTTTTTAAGCACAGTGACCGTTTTATACAAGAAAAGTTCAAGAAGAAGGCAGAATGATACTTCTCCCGTCAAACCCGGACTACCCGGTAATAAACCATCAAGTCTATGGGAATAAGGTCGCACCTTGATTAGTGATTAATTTGTTGCAATAAAAGGCAATTTTGCGACCCTGTCTGCCACGGCAAGACAATGGCGCATAGAATTAGAAAAAATTAAATCACTAATCAAGATGTGATCCTTCTTTCTCTCGCCAAGTCAAACTGGAACAAGCCATTAAAAGAAGTGATACAAACAGTCAATGCAATAATCAATGGCTCTTCTATGCCTCCCTCCATTTTCCACAGGATGAGTGGGACAGTTTCCGTTCGGCTGCATCTAAATTTACCGCTAAAAAAGGAATTGCCGTAATTACGCAGAACAGTAAAACTATAATTCTGATTAATGCTGATAGTTATTTGCAAAAGTAAGCATCGATTGTTTTGTGTTTTTATTGACAAAAAGTTGAAAATGTGAATCAAATAATTTAAGATTCTCCTCAGTGATCGGAGTTATGTACTGTATTTTTAAGTCATTATACTTAAATTTATGGAGGAAATATATGCCACACGGTAGATTTCTTTACTCGTCTTTCATCTGCTTTGTTCTGTTTGCTTTCGTTAGTTTTTTAAGGCCTGTTGGCGCAGCACCGGTTGGTCAGGCTATTAAATTAGACCATTTTGGCTACCGTCCTAATGACGTCAAGGTGGCTGTATTTTCCGAGAACCCCGGGTCTGTTGTAGAAATACGAACAACGAATGACACTGTAGTGTTTACGATTCCGGGCAACGGAGGAACTATTGTTAGCAAAGGATATGATGGGGCTCCCTCGGGTGACACAATCTGGTGGGTTGATTTTAGTATACTGACAGAACCGGGAACGTATCGTCTCTACAGCCCTGCTTTGGGCAAGCAATCTTATGATTTTGAGATTCGTGAGGATATTTACAATGCTGTATTACATACGGCATTGAAAACGTTCTACTACCAGCGATGCAATACACCCAAATCTAATATCTACGCTGGTGCATGGGCAGATGAGTCTGCATGCCACATGACTGATACGGCAACCGGTCCTGCTTCCGGGCATACCAATTACGGAACATGTGATCTTACCGGAGGTTGGCATGATGCAGGTGATTACAATAAATACGTATCGGAAGCTGTTTCCACAGCAATACTTTTTCTGTTGCGTGCTTATGAAGATAATCCAGGTGCTTTCGCCGACGGTGACTTGAACATCCCAGAATCAGGAAACGGGATTCCGGATATTCTGGATGAAATCAAGTGGGAACTGGATTGGATGCTGAATATGCAGCTTGGCAGTGGTGCAGTTCTTTCCCAGATGCACGTTGATGGTTATGACGGTAATTCCCCTCCAAGCGCAGATACAAATATCCGGTACTACCAGAATCCCAACATGGAATCAGGCGCTGTCGTTGCAGGTACCTTTTCATGTGCATCCCGTGTTTACGACTCAATCGGAATGACATCATACGCAGCGACCTTGAAGACTGCCGCATTAAATGCCTGGTCGTGGCTCCTTACGCAGGGTGACAGTGAAGCGGATAACATTCGTGAAATAAAAGTGTGGGCTGCAGCGGAAATCTTTTGCACAGAACCCGACACAATTTCTGCCAGGAATTACGTGGACACTTTTTATCCCAACAATTGGGCCGATCGTTTCTTTAATGTAGCCAGTTTCGATACGCATGCAGCAGTTACGTATATTCAGACCTTGGGTGCTACTGCTACTGTTGTTGCTAATATGCGCGCCAATATCCGGTATCAGGTAGATTATCTTTTCAGCAAGAATGACCTCTATCGCAACGGTATGCCTTCCTGGTCTTACCACTGGGGATCCAATACACCACGAGCAGCACAAGGCATTTTTCTGATGACTGCCGCCAAACTGAACGAAACAGGGTCACACACAGCAGGCGAATGCAGGCATCACGCACAAAACTTTCTCCATTTCTTTCATGGTCAGAATGCATTGAATATGATGTACCTCAGCAATATGGCTTCGCTGGGCGGTGAACATTCTTCCTTCCAGTTCTACCACGACTGGTTTGGTATGTCTGGCAACACGTTTTCGGAAACGAATTTCGTAGGAAAACCTTCATCGGTAGAAGAGCCTGACTACCCGTATTTTAAGGGAGTGGATAATCTTGGAGTTTCGGATAATAAAATTTCTACGTACGGCCCGGCCCCAGGATTTGTTCCTGGTGGTCCGAATGCATCATATAGCGGTACTGCGATACCGCCCGGCGGTGCTATATATTATAATCGGTACTACCGGGACTGGGCTGATCAAACGGATTGGGCGGCAGTTACATGGGAGATTACAGAAAACTCTATTGGTTATCAAGGGTCGTATGCTGCTCTTGCTGCTTACTTTGCTGATCCTGATTCCGGTACAAACCCCGGTCCTGCTGCGCCTGGAAATCTTAGTGCAACCGTGATCTCGTCCACCAGCGTTGAACTATCCTGGACTGACAATGCGGATAATGAAGATGGCTTTAAGATTGAACGTTCTACCAATGGCGTTAATTTTTCTCAAATTGCAACGACAAATGCGAACACGCCTTCCTATACCGACTCCGACTGTGCTGCGGGTACAACGTATTATTATCGCGTACGCGCTTACAATACTGCTGGCAATTCCAATTACTCCAATATAGCCAGTGCAACAACATTACAAACCATTCCAGCAGCACCGGGCAATCTCACTGCAACCGCCCTGAAAAAGGCAAAAATCAGTTTGAACTGGGCAGATAATTCTTCTAATGAAACAGGATTTAGCATTGAACGGTCTACAAGCAGTGTCCCGTGGACGCAAATTGCAACTGTGGGGACAAATGCAACTACGTACACAGACAGTAAACTAACAGCGGGAATTACTTATTCCTATCGCATCCGAAGTTATAATTCAGCAGGAAATTCTGATTATTCAAATGTAACCTCAGCCACTGCAAAGCGATAATAGAAATGTTCGATGTTCACTATTTTAAATACTACAAGTCTTCAAGGTTTTTAGGAAAAAAATAGAACTCCAAAAGTTATCACGAGCAGGCAACCGTCTGGTATACTACTACATTTTGAGTGCTTTTGAGAAAGAATTGGAGTGGTACCGAGGGTCGCATCTTACATGTAAAGTCAGTGCCACCAGCGTAGCTAGTAGCTTGATTAGCCCTAAAAGGGCATTGTTACCGGCATCCCTTAAGGGATTACCCTCATATATTCTTTGGTACTCTTATAACGGTTGTTTCATGACTAATCTCGTAGCTTAATTTTAGTAAAGTGTGAGAATTACGCCCTTTTCGAATGGATGACTTTAAAGAATACCAGAGTTCTCAAAATATCTCCGTGAAAACAAACCTTTTACAGGTTGTCCGGGAATACAAAATTAAAAAAACAGGTATTGTCATGAAAGGAATTATGACACAATAATTTGTTAAAACACCTATTCTCGGACAACCTGGAAAGATTCGACCTCTTCCGTCTTGTAGTGAAAATTTTATATGTCAATATTTATGTCAATTATTCTTTGACTTACGCTGTACTATTTGTCAGACTAAAGCAAGTTAGTTAATAACATAGTTAGTGTTTGAACGGAAACACCCCAAAGCCAAGTGGAATAAGGCAAAGCAGGTGGAAATAGGTAATGAAGAGCGTTGAATAATACCGAGAGATAGGGTAAAATATGGCGAAAACAAAGGGATTCTTGTGTGAAAGGGTCCA
>JAUQXU010000458.1 GCA_030837935.1 Candidatus Brocadia sp. | reverse complement strand
GAAGATAAGCGACCCTTTGGGACTAACGATCGCATCATCTTTTGTGCCGGAGTTGACAGACAAATCACTATTCACATCGAAATGATAATAATCCATTCGCAATCCACAAACCGTGCGGAATTTGTCCGCCCATTGAACCTTATTCTCGACATAGGGGGAAAGACTCTGCTCCCACACATCATCCTCACGGGTTGTGTCTGAAATCGTATTACCGTCATAATCAACTTTATCCGTACGTCGTCGTTCTACAGTTTGAAACAAGCCGTTTGTAACCGAATCACTGCGTATTTGCAGGCCAACGGTGTTTTCCATATCGCGGCTAAACACTTCACTGTACCAGGTTTGGCTGGCCTTTGTTCCCCCGACCCACCGCCTATCTAGTTGCTCAATCTGATCACCCTCGGGACTGTCAAGAAAATACGTGAAATTGGAAAACAAATTAAGATCATAGTAAAATCCATAGAGCAGTACCTTCGTGGAAGAATCTGCATCAGCACGGTGCCACTCAGCGGAAAGACTGTGACGTTGCGAGTCGCCGCCGTCGCTTGAATCCAGAGAATCGAAACGGTCAAAGCCAGGAACTACATCCAGCGCGCGTTGGGCAATTTGGCCGGTCGCATTCCAGTCCCCGACATACGACATAGAGGTTACGCTATAGCCCCATTCTGCGGTACCCCGACTATAGCTCAATACACCATTTAACTTCTTGTAATCGTCAGGGTTGGTCCAGGGGCCGTCGTTATGGAATAATTCAACTGCATACAGAAAATTTCCACTCCCGATACGATGTGATGAGGCGTACAGGCCGCGTTCGTATCCGAAACTGCCACCCTCCACCTGCGCTATACTTTGCGGAAGAGATTCAACATATTGGATGTCTGCGGCGCCGGCAGATGAAAAATCGCCAAGGTCGGCAGAGTAAACTCCTTTTCGGAAATCCACGCGCCCGATAAGTTCGGGGATAATGAAATTCAAATCACTATAGCCCTGGCTATGCCCATGCGTGGGCAAATTTACCGGAACACCGTTAATCGATGTGGCAAAGTCCGTTCCGTGGTCGAGGTTAAAGCCGCGCAGAAAAAACTGATTCGCTTTACCTGCGCCACTGTGCTGGGTGACGATAACGCCAGGAACTGTTTCCAGCACTTCACCAGGACGCGACAAGGTGCGCAATTCCAATTCCTCCATGCCTACAGTACCCTGAGATGCCGCACCTGCGATGCCGAGCAAACTGTCCGCATGTCCGCAAACTAACACTTCCGGCAAAAGAAGCGCATCGTTTGAGGAAGACGTTGCGTTCGTGGATTCTTGAACGGTCTCTGTTGAATTACCGGTATTGTTGTCACTTTCTTCTGATTGGTGAGAAAAATCTATATCTCCTAAATATGACGTCGAAGAACCGACTTCAACTTGCTCTCCGGTTATGCCCTGCCCTGCTGATTGTTTTAGAATCTCCCCGCTGCTCTCTGCTTCCTTTTCTTCCAAAAGATGTTTCTTCGGGACTGGTTCTGCAATTTCTCCAGCCGATGCGGTTTTACAATAAAAGTTAGGCGCTAAAATAATTACCGATAAAATAAATAGATACTTCATTTGCATCCATCCTTTCCCCTCGGAAATAAGAATTGACAAATTCATGTTCAAACAGGTCTCCTGGCTTCCGGGTCTTCCTACTTTCTGCGCCTTCCCGGAAAGCCGTTTAAACGGCTTTCCAGTGGCATCGTGCAGCGTTCGTCGCCGGTTACAGTTGCGGGGCAGCTCCCGTTTCTACGGGATTCCCTGAATATTTGAACAATAATGAGGAAGCAGATTCCCGCAGATTGTTACAGATAGTAGGTTTATTTTTAATCCTGATAATCCGTGTTCATCTGCGTCCAAAGCAAAAGCACGGACAAAACAAGTTTGTCCATGCCACCCTTCCATCGTTAATTTTCAAATAGAATTTCCTTACTGTTAAAATAAAAAAGCCCGTTCCTTCGCATTGGGAAGAAACGGGCTTTTACAAAATGGACATTACGCCACCTCCTTTACTACGAAGAAGTTTTTCGGCAAAACATTACAGGCAGGTCTTCTGACTGGCGGATCATCCTACTTATTGCGCCTTCCCGGAAAACCGTTTAAACGGCTTTTCAGTGGCTTTTGCAACGTTCGTCACCGACTACAGCGGCGGTACCGTTCCCTTTTCTCCATGAAAAATGAAGCTGGGATTCCCTTTTAGTCACAATCAATCCATTTGGATTGTCTGGGACACCTATATGTGGGATTTGTAATTTATATTGGACTACTTAAAGTTACATTTTGTACTCCTTCAATAGATTGTAAATCATGGGAATGTCCATATTTGCCCTGACAATAGTGGCCAATTTATTATATTTATCCTCTTTCATGCTTTTAAAATTTACGTGACATCTGGTCGATGGTTTTAGTCCTTTTTTAAATTTTACATGGTTAATAAGTCCCATTCTGAAAGTATCATTGTCAAAAATACCGTGTAAATACGTGCCCACGATGTTGCCATCGGCAGAAACACAGCCATCCAGGATACTTGCCATCTTTCCTGCCCGTTCGGTAATCCTTGCGAAAGGCTTCATAGCATTATGCCCGTTAAATATCGTGTCTCCCATGTGAATCTCATAGCCCGCTAACTCATCACTGACATGAAACAAATTTTCATGATCAAGCAGGGATGCCTTTACCTGATAGGTCTGTTTTTCCCTGGCAAAGGTAGTTATGGTGTTCAGCAAGCCCAATCCCTGAATGCTATCTTTCGATGATTCCACATGAAGAGGGTCGTTAATCTGTCTTCCTAACATCTGGTATCCACCACAAATACCAATAATCATTGTTCCGCATAGTGATAAATTTTTAATTTCTTCAGAAATATGCCGTTCTCTCAAAAACGTTAAATCCCCTATAGTATTTTTTGTGCCCGGGATGATCAGTAAATCTGGTTTGCCAATATCTTCGACCTTATCCACAAATCTTACCTTCACATTATCTTCATAAGTGAATACAGTGAAATCCGTAAAATTTGAGATACGGGGTAGTTTGATTACAACAATATCTATGAAATCATTTCCTGTAATATTAATATCGTTGTTATGTAATTGTTCAATATCAAATGGGTTACTTTTTGATTCTATAACCACCCCTATTTCCCCTCCTTGCGAAGGAGGGGAGAAGGGGAGGTTTTTAGTTCGAGATTGAGTAAATTTCTTATTCGATTCAAGCGAAACAGAATCTTCGTCATCTATATTAAGGTTGTGGATGTAAGGGATAACACCTGTAACGGGTTTGTTTATACGGCTTTCAAGCATGTCCAATCCGGGCTTCAATATTTCTTTGTCTCCCCGGAATTTGTTAAACACAATGCCTTTGACCATGTTTCTCTCTGCTGCTGTTAACAATTCTAACGTTCCAACAATCCATGCAAAAGCACCGCCCCGGTCAATATCTGTTACCAACAATACGGGGGCCGATGCCATCTGAGCCATGCCCATATTAACGATATCTCCATCCTTCAGATTTATCTCGGCCGGGCTGCCTGCCCCTTCAATAACAATAATATCGAATTGTTTTTTTAATGTATCGTAAGCTTCTTTTATGATTGAAATGAATTCACTCTTCTTCTGATAATACTCTTTCGCTGTCATGTTCCCCACGGGTTTCCCCATGACAATGACCTGTGAACCACAGTCTCCTGTAGGTTTGAGGAGTATGGGATTCATCTCTATCATAGGTTCGATTCCTGCCGCCTCAGCCTGAGCCACCTGCGCACGTCCCATTTCTTTTCCGTCTTTCGTCACAAAGGAATTTAACGCCATATTTTGGGCTTTAAACGGTGCAACCCGATAACCGTCCTGTTTCAAAATACGACACAGGGCACATACCAGGATACTCTTGCCCACATGTGAACCCGTACCCTGTATCATAATAGATCTATTTGTCATAGATTATGCTTTTCAATGTAGCAATAAGCCTCATGTTTTCATCCCTTGTCTTCACCGCTACTCGAAAATACCTATCGCTGAGTCCTATAAAGTTTGAACAATCACGAATGGCAATGCCATCCTCTAACAGGTGCTGACGTAACAACAAAGACGTCATATTGTTTACATTTATTTTGATAAATATATAATTAGCCGTCGGTTCATAAGGCAAAAGCCCCCGGATATTGGATAGTTCGTTAAACAAAAACAATCGTTCGTCAAACATAAACTTCCTGCTTCTGGAAATGAACTCTTCGTCTTCCATGGCAACCATCGCAGCACACTGAGCGAAGGTATTCACAGACCATGGCTCCTTGTACTCCATAAATTTTATTGCTAGATCTGCGTGTGCAACAAGGTATCCTGCCCTTAAACCGGGAAAACCATAAAATTTTGTAAGCGACCGGACCACAATCAGATTACGTATTGCCCCCGCATCATGTATAACACTGTGTCTTTCCGGCTCATCAACAAAATCCATAAAAGCCTCATCCACAACGAACGTTACATCCGGGTGCTGTCTCACCATATTCAGGATTACGGCCTTTTCAACCAATTGTCCTGTAGGATTATTGGGATTACAGAGAAAAGCCATCTCTGTTTTCTTATCCTGAAAATGGTCTTTATCATATTCAAAGCAAAAACCGTCTTTTTCCTTTAGTACCGTATGAAATACTCCTGTGTGGCTGTTTTTCAGCGCCTCGGCAAATTCACTAAAGGTGGGCTGAAAAACTATCCCTTTTTTCGGCCTTAGTGCACGGGGGATTAAATAAAATAACTCTGTGGAACCATTCCCGACAATGATTTCATCATCCGAATGTCCAATCTTCCGGGAAATACATTTTCTTAGGGCGGAGCAATCAATATCGGGATAATGCACTATATCATCGAAATTTTCACATACAACTTTTCTGATTTTTTCCGGGTATCCCAGGGGATTAATACTTGCGCTAAAATCGAGGATTCCGTTTCTTCCACTCCCGCTGTTAACACTCTGGGGCAAGTGATCCGTACTATGCTTTATATTTCCGCCGTGACCTTTAAACATACGATCCCTTGTGCCGACTCGTCAGCATGAATATTTCAGGCCAATTGCAGGCCATGAATGATTATCATGTTGCCTGGATATTAAAAACTTTCTTGCTTCTCCAACCGTAAGAGGCAACCTGTCCATGGGAAGATGATCTTCGTCCCTTAAAATCTGCATTAACTGAGCAATCTGGGGAAGTTCCAGACAGGCATGCCTTATTTCTTCGATATTTGAAAATACCTGTTCCGGGGTACCTGCCTTCAGGATACTGCCATGATACATAATTGCCAAACGATTCATATAAAGAGGCACCAAATCTACCGTATTAGTTGCCATAATAATGGTGATACCGTGCTTACCGTTCAACTCTTTCAGCAGTGTCATAAGAGAAGTAACACCGGCAGGGTCAAGGCCACAGGTAGGCTCGTCAAGGACAAGTATTTCTGGTTTCATTGCGAGCACCCCGGCAATGCAAATCCGCTTCTTTTGCCCGAAACTCAAGGCATCCACGGTCTTATTTGCACACAAATTCATGTCCACGAGTGACAATGCATCATCAACCCTGTAGGCAATCTCGTCCTTTGACAGCCCCAGATTCAAAGGTCCGAAGGCCACATCCTCCCACACCGATGGGGCAAACAACTGATCATTTGGATCTTGAAATACGATGCCCACTTTTTGAAATATCTCTCTGGAGGAATATTGTTTAAAAGATTTTTGCTCTAATAGTATCTCCCCTTTCATCGGTTTTAATAAACCGTTGAAGTGTTTTAACAGCGTCGTCTTGCCAGAACCATTGGGGCCAAGGATGGCTAAAAATTCCCCCCGCCGGATATCTAAGGAAACATCACGCAGTGCATGCGTTCCGTCATAATACTGGTATTGGACATTCCTGATCTGAAGAATCACCATACGTATATATTTCCTGTATAAACAAGCATGGGTGCAACAAAAACCATTCCGATGAAAGATGCATAGTCTTCCTTTCTCCACGGCGACAAGTTAACCGTCAATATGCTACCGCCGTCGTAACCTCTGACATACATTGCTTCATAGGTTCGTTCTGCCCTATCAAAGGCACGCATAATCAGCAAACCACATAAGACTCCTGACGATTTTATCATTTTCCCCCACGAGGCATGGCCCAAGCGTGATTTTTGGGCAGTCCACATCGTAGATACTTCATCGAAAAGCAGAAAAATATACCGATACATAAATGCCAGGAGTTCGATCATGGTGTTTGGTACGTAAAACCATTTTAGACCGGCGCACAGCCGACTTATTGTTGTAGTAAAAGAAAATGTGATTACTAATGAAATGCCCCCTAATACCTTGCTGCAGGTATGAAGTCCGCTCCTCAATCCTTCTTCACGGAATGTCATTTTGTAACCCACAATTGAAAGAGAGAGCCATTCCTTTTCACCTTCATGCAGTCCCTTAACGATTAAGATTAAGATTGCAAAAGAAATTGGTATCAGCATGCTTCGAAGTATTGCGAAGAGAGGGGTTCTTATAGAAAAGAGTACGATAAAGGATATCGAAAGGAAAAGTAACGGAATGAATATGTTCTTTGCCCATAAATTTATTGCAAGCAACGAAATGACGTAAAACAACTTCACCCTTACGTCAATCCTTGTTAGCCAATTATTTTTACGGGCATACACATCAGAAAATGTATGATGGAAGAAATCCATAGGCAACACTAACCGTTATCGTACTACAATGAAAATATTTCTCTTTTCTTTTAGATAAAAAACCTTCCGGTTTTTGTTCTTTCAGGTTATATCTGTTCCAATTTTTCTGTGAGAACGAAACCACCTATTTTTCATAAAAAAGTTTACGTGCATTAAACCCAATAACAAACCCACCAATCACTCCTGCAAGGGTAAACACAAAAAGGAGTAAATCGCCCTGGTCGGTATTAATATAAGGGTCACGGGGAGGACGACCATATTTCGATGCATATTTACCCACAATACTCACATCAATACCCGTCCATGCCCCTTCTTCACCTGATTGTGTTGCAGAGATGTCATTTTTCCCTGGCTGCCCTTCTGCAAACAATACCGGAGAGAGTAACATTGATAGTATAAAAGCAAGGAAAATTTGCTGTATTCGTGGAGATCCATGTTCATTTTTTTTTGTGTCCTTTGCTTCTCCGGGGTCACTCATTATTAACTTATGTCTGCATAGGTTTTGTATCATCTTTAACCACTCCAAGATGAAATAAAATACCCGGCCTCCGTTTATAAATAAAGACCAGTACAAATCCCACCACAACACCCTCAACAATACAGAGAATCCCTTGGGATGTCATCATAAACACCCCAAAAATTTCCGCAGCTGCCTTAAAGAATGACCCGCCCGTGTTTATCACAAGCAGCCCTAACTCGATTGATGTGCCCAAATAAGTAAATACGTCAGAAATCATGCCTGCAAGAAATCCGCACCAAAACAATGGGAGTTTGCACCGCTGCGCTATTTTAAAGGCAAAATAGCCTGAAAAGGAACCCAGTATACCCATAGAAAATATATTTCCGCCAAGTGTAGTCAATCCACCATGGGCAAGAAACAGGGCCTGAATGAGTAAGGCAATGGTTGCTACTAACACGCTAACAAAAGGTCCCAACAACACAGCGCTCATGCCTGTGCCACATGGATGGGAAGTAGCCATTCCATTCAAGGCAATGACCGGAATAGGAAAACAGGAGAATACAAATACAGCCGCTCCTAACATCCCTACCAAAGGCAGATAACTTGGCATCTTTTTCTTTTTCCTTTTTACATGATACACACCGATCCCCACAAAGGGCACAGATACAGCAAACCATGTAATAACCCACCGAAAGGGCAAAATCCCCTCGGTGATATGCATAGCATATGCCGTATTTGCCGCTGCAAAGAATAGGAAAAAAGACAACGTAAATACTGGTATTATTCTGGACAACATATCCCCTCTACCGAAACAAAAAAACCCATGTCTCCGGTAAGGAAGGCATGGGTTTTAGAAAAGCTTTAAGACCACAGATTTCACAGACGGTACAGGTAATTTTATTTACTATTTTCTAAAAATCCCGGCTTTCTCTGCTGCAGTCTTAACTGTCACAACAAATTTTTTCTTACTTA
>JAUQXU010000457.1 GCA_030837935.1 Candidatus Brocadia sp. | reverse complement strand
TGGAAGAGGCAAAGGGGAAACCTCCTAACATTGTGGAAAAGATTACCAGTGGTAAGATGGATAGTTTTTATAAAGAGAGATGCCTCCTGGAACAACCTTTCATAAAAGACAACACGCAAACGATTCAGGATTTATTAGTTGCAAGCATTGCTAAAATAGGGGAAAATATAAAAATTAATCGTTTTGTTCGATTTGAAATTGGTGAATGCTAGCCAATCGCAGGATATTAAATTACCGCCGCGTCTATGAAAAGCAATATCAAGTATAAACGAGTATTGTTGAAAGTAAGCGGTGAAGGTTTTGGTGATGAAAGTGGGCGTGGCCTTGAAACAGAGCGGTTTGTTACGCTAGCGAAAGAGATCAAAAAGGTTTCCGGGACGGGAGTTGAGCTGGCTGTTGTTGTTGGTGGCGGTAATATACTTCGTGGTGCAAAGTTTAGTGGCACAGGCAAATCGAGAGTACAGGCAGACCAGGTAGGTATGATTGCCACAGCGGTTAATGCGCTGCTCCTGCAAGATACGTTGGAGGGATTTGGTGTTGAGACCCGTGTTGTCAGTGCCATTGAAATTAAAAATATAACCGAACCTTTTATATTGAGAAATTGCCTGCGGTATTTAAAAGAAAAAAATGTCGTTATCTTTGCCGGAGGAACAGGAAACCCCTTTTTTACAACAGATACAGCAGCAGCCCTTCGTGCGATTGAGATCAACGCAGATATCATGCTAAAGGCAACACAGGTTGATGGTGTATATACGGATGACCCTATGAAAAACGCATCCGCGAAATTATATAGAAAATTAACGTATATGGACGTTTTGAGTAAGCGGCTGGGGGTAATGGACTTAACGGCGATTTCCTTAAGTATGGAGAATAAATTACCGATTGTTGTTTTCAACATAAATAAACGCGAAAATATTGGAAAGGTAATTTCTGGAAAACCTGTTGGAACACATATCGGGGAATAACTGGCCATGTCAAAAGAATCAATATGCAAAGAGGCAAGAGCGAAGATGGAAAAGGTCATTTTGCGCTTGCAGGAAGAACTGAAGGGCTTGAGAACCGGCAGGGCAAGCACGGGATTGGTGGAAAATATAAAGGTGGAGTGCTATGGAGAATTATCACCTTTAAAACAGATAGCGGTCATTTCGACTCCTGATATACAATCTATCGTAATTAAACCCTATGATGTTTCTATAATTTCGAATATTGAGAAGGCCATATTACAGTCTGATATCGGTTTAACCCCTTCGGTGGAGGGTAAAGCCCTGCGTATCGTGATCCCCCCGCTCAACGAGGAGCGACGAAAGAAACTTTCCGCACATGCAAAGGAGTCTGGAGAAACAGCAAAGGTTTCTTTGCGGAATGTAAGGCACGATGCAAATAAGCAGGTGGACAAAGAAGAGAAAGAGGATATTTTGACCGAAGATGACGTTAAACGAGCTAAGGAAGATACACAAAAGATTATCCACGAATATGAAGGTAAGCTTAACGATCTGGTTAAAAAGAAGATAGAAGAAATTCTCAAGGTATAAGTGAAATGTAATGCCAGAAAAGAAGTTCGTTGATTGCAGGTAACGGAATTTCTTCTGGTAATATGTTTTTTTACGTGAAATCAGGAATAAAAAAGATATACTAGGGGGCATAGCTCAGTTGGTAGAGCACCGCCCTTTTAAGGCGGGCGTCGATGGTTCGAGTCCATCTGCCCTCACCATTTAGTGTATAAATGGCCCCATCGTCTAGCCTGGTCTAGGACAACAGATTTTCGATCTGTGAACTGGGGTTCAAATCCCCATGGGGTCAAATCCCTTGAATTGCAAAAAGCCATGAGATTGGAAAAATCTCATGGCTTTTTTGTTTTATAATAGTACTCTCTAAAAACTTCTTTTTTGGGAAAGTTTTTAAGCAATTCTTTTCATGAACCAATAGCGCTTGACTATAGCAAAGTTGCAATTGCTATACTCCCCTCTATCAAGCTTGTCAATCCCCACATTTTTAGCCCATGAGGGCTATTGATAATAGGCAGGCAATTCATTGTCTGTATGTAAGAAGGGACAAGAACCAGATAGGCCAAACCGAAAACCGCTACGCCAGTTTTCTGCTCTGCCCTAAGTAACCTAAATGCTAGCAACGGGGAAGTTCTGCAGGGTCTTGCTGATAATAGATCTTCAGCTCCTCATAAAGCTCCGGGTGCTTTCGCTTAAGTTGTACGGCCTTCTCGAAGAAACATTCCGTCGCTACAGCAAAAAACTCCGCGGGATTTGTGGCGCCATATTTGTCTAATACAGTCCGCCGGCCGTGTGCGGCATCTTGTTGTAAATGCACATACTCCGTGCCAAGTACACGTGCCCACGCAATATACATCGAACGGCGCGGTAAAATAGGTGAACCGTGGGCTTCGCCACCCTCCTGGTCAAGCTGATGGGCAAACTCGTGAAGTACAACGTTGTGGCCGTCATGGATGTCGGATGCCCCGCGCAACACATCATCCCATGATAATACAACCGCTCCGTGGTGCCACGACTCGCCGAGCCGAACCGAATCACCCTCGATCACATTCCATTGCCCATCGACTCGCTCACACGTGCTATATATGTGCTGGGGTAGACTAATATTGATTTCATTGTCGAGTAGTAGTCTGTATCACGGTGGAGCAGGAGCAGGCACGCTTGCGCAGCAATGGTAACCCTGATCTCATCAGTCACTTGCAAACCCCGGCAGCCTTCAAAACGCTTCTCGTCAAGGAAGACCTGAACGTGGCCTTGAAGCTCCCGCTGATCAGCTCCAGGCAAGCAACGATAGAAGGGAACATTACGCCCGATGATTTTGAGTCATGATTGGGGTAATGGAATAGCGCGCAAACGATCACGCCGTTGCCGTTTAAAACCGAACATGCTTAAATTCCCCAATCCCCCATATTTCTTTCAGAATATTGAATTGAATAATGCTTTTTCCGAATCATCTCACGAACCTGATCCAGTAATTCCATGGAGTGGCGCACTTTCAGTAGTTTGTTCTTTTGTGTTTTTATGTTGACATAGTACATTTACTTTTATATATCTACAACATGAATTTTATAAATAGCC
>JAUQXU010000456.1 GCA_030837935.1 Candidatus Brocadia sp. | reverse complement strand
TGCCGCGGTCCATATACCGTGAAAAATCGTAGACAGACAATAGGTATCTTGTAGAGGTGATGATAGTTGTAACAGTAAAGTTCCCCCGCCCGTTTCGTTGCTGCGTAAGGAGATATTGGCTCGTTTACAGGGTCGTCTTCTGAAAAAGGGATCTTTTTATTATTTCCGTAAACCGAAGAAGACGAACCGAAGATAAATTGCTTGACCTTATATATCCTGGAAAGTTCGAGCAGATTTAATGTACCCCTGCAGTTGACTTCTTCATAGAGCAGGGGACGTTCGATAGATGGTCTTACGCCCGCGTATGCCGCCAGATGAACGATTTTTTCAATGCCGTGTTTCTCAAATATCTCCCGACATGCAGCGGTGTTGCATATATCGGTTTCGTAGCATGTTAAAGACGGGTTACGAATAGCCGAGGAAATATTTTCTCTTTTATAAGCGGGTGGATAGAAATCGTTAAAATTATCAAGGACAACTATTTGTCTACCCTGAGACAGTAATCTTTCTACCAGGTGTGAACCGATAAAACCAGCGCCACCCGTAACGAGGATTGTCATTAACTCATTATCCTTTTCAGGCGGTTACAGGGATTATAATTGTATGATTTAATATAGCAGAGGAGCCGTCTTAGTCAAGGGAAAAACAAGTTTAGAAAGAAAAACAACTTTGACTTGACACATTCATTTTTTATTTGTACGATTTACCGTCTTAAGATTAGCCACCAAGGCACTAAGGTCCGGAGGCATTACCAACCTTCCGACCTTATAGGTAAATTTCTGAAACGTATATGGATAAAAAACGGGCGATACTTGTCCTGGAAGATGGAACAGGTTTTATTGGATACTCCCTGGGTGCAGCAGGTGAGACGATTGGAGAAGTCGTTTTTAACACCAGCATGATGGGGTATCAGGAAATCCTTACCGACCCATCGTATAAAGGTCAAATGGTAGTCATGACCTATCCCCTGATTGGCAATTATGGGATTAATGAAAAAGATTACGAGTCCTGTAACCCATTTTTAGAGGGTTTTATAGTAAAAGAATACAGCCCTTTTCCCAGTAATTGGCGTTCACAAATGAGTCTGGATGAGTTTCTTAAGCATAAAGGAATTGTGGGTATTCAAGGGATTGACACACGGGAATTGACGCGGCGATTACGGGATTACGGCGCCCAGCAGGGTATTATTTCTGCCGTAGATTTTGATGTTCAGAGTCTTGCCCAAAAAATAAAATCGTCGCCCGGTCTGGTAGGAAGAGATCTAGTAAAAGCAGTAACGTGCAATAGCGTGTATGAGTGGAATGATTCTGGCCAGGATGCAGGGATATCGAAAAGATACAGAGTCGTTGTCTATGATTGTGGAGTAAAATATAATATTCTCAGGAAACTGAGTATCGCTGGTTGTTCTGTAACCGTGGTTCCTGCTCAGACTTCGTTCCAGGATGTTCTCCATATGAAACCTGACGGGTTAGTGCTTTCTAACGGCCCCGGAGATCCTGCAGCCGTTCCCTATATGGTTGAAAATATAAGAGGTTTGTTGGGGAAAAAACCTGTATTTGGGATTTGCCTTGGCCATCAATTGATGGCGCTTGCGTTGGGGCTAAAGACATACAAACTAAAGTTTGGACATCATGGGGGAAATCAGCCCGTAATGGATTTATCTACCAGGAAGGTGGAAATTACTGCGCAGAATCACAGCTTTGCGGTAACTGCACCACAGGAAGGGACTATACAAAAAGGTTCCCATGGCAATGTGGAGATTACCCATATAAATCTCAATGACAAGTCTGTGGAGGGATTGAAATGTCAGTCTATACCAGCCTTTTCGGTTCAATATCATCCTGAGGCATCACCAGGTCCGCACGATGCAGGTTATTTGTTTGATCGGTTTGTTGAGATGATGAAAACCCAGGGTTAATGTTATGAACAAGAATATGAGGATAAAGTCTTTTGTGTTAGTTGGGTTTGTCGAGTTATGAAAATTACAAAATTCGAAGACCTTCAATGCTGGCAGGAGGCAAGAATACTCGTGAATTTGGTTTATGAAGCAATAAGAAATAGTCCTAACTTTCAAAAGGATTTCAGGTTAAGTGGTCAGATAGCCGGAGCTGCAATATCTTCCATGAGTAATGTCGCAGAGGGATTCTCGCGGCGATCAAACAAAGAATTTATCCAGTATCTCTTTATATCGAAAAGCTCAGCTACTGAGGTGCAAGGCGAGACTTGTGTTGCATCAGATCAAAAATATATTTCTCAGGAAATTTTTGAAAAGATTTATAATCAGGCAGAAACGGTATCAAAACTGAATAGTGGTTTTATAACTTATTTGCTCCAGAACGAAAAACGATACGGAAATCCCAAAAAACACAAGAAACCCAACTAACTCAACTAACCCAATCAACTCAAGAAACATCCATGCCTAAAAGAACAGACATACAAAAAATCCTGATTATTGGCTCCGGCCCTATCGTCATCGGCCAGGCGTGTGAATTCGATTATTCGGGCACTCAGGCCTGTAAGGCGCTCCGGGAAGAGGGGTATACGGTTGTTTTGGTGAACAGCAATCCGGCCACGATTATGACAGACCCCGAAGTAGCCGATAAGACTTATATAGAACCGATAACAACGGAAATGGTGGCAAAGGTTATTGCAAAGGAACGTCCCCAGGCATTACTTCCAACCCTGGGGGGGCAGACAGGCCTGAACACGGCAGTTAACCTTGCAGAAAAGGGGATATTGAATGAATTCGGTGTAGAGTTAATTGGTGCTAAATTAGAAGCCATCAAAAAGGCTGAGGACAGATCATTATTTAAGTCTGCCATGAAACGCATTGGTGTCTCGGTCCCTGAAAGTGGTTATGTCCGCTCGAACGAGGATGCGATGGCGATTATTGACACAATAGGTTTTCCTGCCATTATACGCCCTTCTTTTACCTTGGCGGGTACTGGTGGTAATGCGGCATATAATATTGAAGAATATAAGGAGTATATCAAGGTAGCCCTCGAAACCAGCCCCGTCCATGAGGTGCTTGTGGAGCGTTCCGTGTTGGGCTGGAAGGAATACGAGCTGGAGGTAATGCGTGACTTAAAAGATAATGTCGTAATTATTTGCTCGATTGAAAATTTTGATCCTATGGGTGTGCACACAGGCGATAGCATAACGGTGGCCCCTGCCCAAACTCTTACTGATGTCGAATATCAGGTTATGCGGGATGCGGCAATTAAGATTATCCGGGAGATTGGCGTGGAGACCGGGGGTTCCAATATCCAGTTCTCCGTTAATCCTGAAAACGGGGAGATGTTGGCCATTGAGATGAACCCAAGGGTTTCGAGAAGTTCTGCCCTTGCTTCAAAGGCTACGGGTTTTCCTATTGCCAAGATTGCTGCAAAGCTTGCGGTTGGTTACACCCTTGATGAAATCTCTAATGATATCACACGTTATACCCCCGCCTGTTTCGAACCCACCATTGATTATTGTGTCGTAAAGGTGCCCCGGTTTAATTTTGAAAAATTTCCCGATACGGATCAGACACTTACGATCCACATGAAATCTGTGGGAGAGGTTATGGCTATTGGACGTACTTTCAAAGAGGCCATCGGGAAAGCCATTCGTTCTTTAGAGTCGGGACGTTACGGATTTGAGTCATTATGGCCTTTGGGAAGTGACAAATGGTCTACCGAACAGCGGTACGAGTTTTTAAGAACGAAGTTAATGATCCCAAATTCTGACAGACTCTGGCACATTGCTGATGCGATACGGTTTGGCATGAGTCTGGACGAGATATTTAAATGGACTCATATAGACCGTTGGTTCCTTTACAATATCAAACAGGTATTGGATAAGGAAGCCGAGATACGGCAGAAGTATACTGATGGTGTTCATATCTCACAAAGCCAGGACGTATTTCCACTGTCTAAAGAAATGCTTGCTGAGGCCAAACAATATGGCCATTCAGATAAATTTCTCGCCGGTTTGTGTAATGTTGACGAGAAAGCAATACGGATGTACCGCCAAAAAGAAGCGATCAGGCCGGTGTTCAAACACGTGGATACCTGTGCTGCGGAATTCAAGGCATTCACACCCTATCTGTATTCCACGTACGAAGGATGTTGTGAGGCGGAACCGACCCGGAAGAAAAAGGTGATTATCCTCGGTAGCGGACCCAACCGCATCGGACAGGGTATTGAGTTCGATTACTGTTGCGTCCATGGTGTCTTTGCCTTAAAAGAATTGGGTTATGAAACTATCATGATTAATTGCAATCCGGAGACGGTGAGTACGGATTACGATACCGCAGACCGGCTCTATTTTGAACCACTCACCCTAGAAGATGTCCTCGAAATCGTGGATAAGGAGAAACCCGAAGGTGTTATTGTGCAATTTGGTGGACAAACACCATTAAAATTGGCCATACCTTTAGAAAAAGAGGGGGTAAAAATACTGGGGACTTCTCCAGAAAATATTGATATTGCAGAGGACCGGGAACGGTTTGCTGCCTTGCTGAACCGATTGAATTTAAGACAACCTGAAAACGGTTGTGCCCGTTCTGCCGGAGAGGCAAAGGTTATTGCCTGCAAAATAGGTTATCCGGTACTCCTTCGTCCTTCCTATGTCCTGGGAGGAAGGGCAATGAGGATCGTTTATGACGAAGCTGGTTTAGAGGAGTATATTACCCATGCCGTCCATGTCTCATCAGAGCACCCTGTTTTAATTGACCGGTTTTTAGAAGATGCAGTAGAAATTGATGTGGATGCAATTTGTGATGGCAAGGATGTGCTCATCGGCGGCATTATGGAACATATAGAGGAAGCCGGTATCCATTCCGGAGACAGCGCCTGTTCGCTTCCACCATATTCCATCGGGCATGATATTGTTGCTGAGTTAAAAAAACAGACGCAAATCATGGCACTGGCGTTGAATGTAGTGGGTCTCATCAATATACAATATGCGATTAAAGATAAAATCGTGTATGTGCTAGAGGTCAATCCCCGTGCATCGCGGACAGTTCCTTTTGTCAGCAAGGCGATTGGTATTCCTCTTGCCAAGATTGCAACGAAGGTGATCATGGGGAAAAAACTCAGCGAATTAAACGTCTCCATGAGCATGAAATTAAAACACATTGCGGTAAAAGAGGCCGTATTTCCGTTTATAAAGTTTAAGGGAGTTGACACGATACTAGGACCAGAGATGAAATCGACCGGTGAAGTCATGGGGATAGACGAAGACTTCGGTCGTGCCTATGCCAAATCCCAAATGGCTGCGGACTGCAGCCTCCCGCTAGCCGGCACCGTCTTCATGAGCGTGAGAGACAGAGATAAAAAGCCCATTGTCCCCATTGCAAAAAAACTTTCACACATGGGTTTTAAACTTGTTGCTACAAACGGTACAGCCCAGGTGCTTGCTGAACATAACGTTCCCGTCACACCCGTCTTAAAAGTGATCGAAGGACGGCCCAATATTGTTGACCACATCAAGAGTAACGAAATCCAGCTTGTCATTAATACTACAGGAGGCAAGGCTGCCCAGGAGGCCTCTTATTCTATCCGACGCGCGGCGCTTGTCTATCATGTCCCCTATTTTACAACACTAGCCGGCGCTGTTGCTGCCACGAAGGCTATCGAGGCGCTCAGAAATGGCAACCTCGACGTTAAGCCCATCCAGGAATACTACCGGACATAAATTCATTTTGATTTTGATATTTTTTCATGAATTCGCTAAGATACCGTGGCCCGTATCATAAAGACGAATCACGGAAATTTGAAACGGAGAAGTCATGGATTACATCCCGAATACCGAATGTGATAAAGAAAAAATGCTTAAAGAAATGGGGATACCATCTCTTGAAACCCTCCTGGAGAATATTCCTCCGGCCTTTAGAAAATCTTCTTCAGCATTACCCCCGGGGCTTTCCGAGCCGGAAGTATTAAGGGTCTTACGTTCGTTAAGTGAAAAGAATACAAACGCCGGCACGTGCATTTCATTTTTAGGTGCAGGCGCATACGAGCACTACATCCCCTCTCTTGTAGACCATCTGGCATCGAGAGGTGAATTTTATACCTGTTACACACCGTACCAGCCGGAAGTGAGCCAGGGCACACTACAAGTAATTTATGAATTCCAAACGTTAATGTGC
>JAUQXU010000040.1 GCA_030837935.1 Candidatus Brocadia sp. | reverse complement strand
TGGACCCTTTCACACAAGAATCCCTTTGTTTTCGCCATATTTTACCCTATCTCTCGGTATTATTCAACGCTCTTCATTACCTATTTCCACCTGCTTTGCCTTATTCCACTTGGCTTTGGGGTGTTTCCGTTCAAACACTATTTACATACTTGTCAAGTTGTCTGGGAATAATCACCTCGTCTTATAATGCGTCTTCGTCTCGTTCTCATTTCAGCATCCTTCTTTCCTCTTTTGTCCGTATCCACGTCTCTATCTTGAGATTCCCGAATCAATGTGCCCCCATATTGTTTTCTTAGCCATTGATCAAATCTGGGAAGTGAGATGATTTAATAAAAAATCTGAGAATGGTGGAAATGGAAAATATGTTGCTACTCTATGGGTCTCAGTTTTTTATTTGCATAATTTGTGTGATTTACTATAATTAGAAAATTTTATATTAGGGTGTACGTAAGAAAAATTTGATAAGTACGTATTGCGATGGATAAGGGGAATAGAAATGTCATCAATACCTTCGCCCACAAGAGAATTTCAGGTAGTTAGTAGGATTGTTGAATACTTAAAGGGTGCTTCAAATGTCATTTCCTCAAGAGATTGGACTTTGCGCCGCAGCGCAGAACGATTTGCATCGTTTACTAAGTTTGGGAATGTAGCCGTTCATTCTACCGTAAAAAATCGTAGTGCAAAGGTGACCGTCTATGTGGGAAGCGATGCTGTTAGTCAGAAGAAACTTAACCCACAACAAACAGAGATTATGTCTAACCTTCCCAGGACTTTAGCGGCTATTGAAGAGTACGTTAAGCGGGCGCCAATCGTTCGGGTTAATCGCACCATGGGAAATAATGGTGAATTTTCACCAAATTGTAATATTTTTGTTTCTATCCAGAGACCCGAGATGATCCGGCTTGCATACATGACGTGGTCGACGCTCTTTCCCGTCATACCTGATGGGGAACCGAAGCAGTATATTGTTTATATTCCTGAGTGGCAGGAGGGGGAACGACAAATTCTCGTCTTCCCAGAGATTAGTTCTACCATTGTTTTGGGGACTGATTATTATGGTGAATCCAAGAAAGGGTTCCTGCGGATGGCTATGTGGAATGCCAAGCAGAAAGGGATGCTCGGCTTGCATGCGGGCTCAAAGATTTTAAGGGCAAAGGGGACTGACGGCCGGATAAGAAAGTATGGCATGCTCATCTTTGGGATGAGCGGGACAGGGAAGACGACGCATATCTGTCATAGCCATGGCTTAAATGATAAGGACGAAGGGATTGAAATACTGCAAGACGATGTAGTATTTCTCAAGAAGGATGGTTCTGCTTATGGCTCTGAACGTGGATTTTATCTAAAGACTGAAGGGCTCGATTCTGTTACTCAGCCAATTATTTATAAGGCTGCAACATCCCGTGATGCCATCTTTGAAAACGTGATGATCGATTACGAAGGAAACCTCTATTTTGAAGATGATACATTAACCAGTAATGGGCGTGGAATTATGATGCGGGAAGATCTGGGTCCCTATATTTCAAACAGCATCAATTTACCGCCCATTGATGCTATGGATGGGCTGGTCGTTGCCTTTATTACACGCCGTCATACCGTGGTGCCTCTTGCGGCCAGGCTTACCCCTGAACAGGCAGCGGCAACCTTTATGTTAGGTGAATCGATCGAGACTTCAGCAGGCGATCCAAAACGTGCAGGAGAATCTATCAGGGAAGTAGGTACAAATCCTTTCATTATAGGCGATAAATCATATGAAGGAAATTGGTTCTATGATTTTGTAAAGCGGCACGAAGACAAGGTTCGGTGTTATCAGTTAAATACTGGTGGTCTTGGGGAGATCATTGAAAATCAACCAAACGGTGTAAAGGTGCTGAAACGCAAGGTCCAGCGGATAGAAATTCCAGAGATGTCAGCTATCATCAGAGGTATTGCACGCGATAGGAATAAATGGAATAAAGACAAATACTGGAATCTTGAAGTGCCTGCTTTTGTTGAAGGCATGGATTTATCTAAATACCATGTAGAAAATTTCTATGATGTGGATAATATTGTAAATCAGGTGTCCGATCTAAGGAGCGAACGTGTTGAATATATAGAAAAGTTTACTGCGTTGGATAAAGCCATTATTAAGGCAGCGGAAATGATGTAAAAATTAGTTGACATTTCCTATAGTTGTGGTATATTTAGCCAAACGTCTACTAGTTCTATATATTTTATTATTGAGTTATCAACAGCTATGAAATTGTCTAAAAAAAGCGATTATGCCTTGCGCGCAATAATTTACCTATCAATGCATTATAAAAATGGGGCCGTACAGATAAAGGAAATTTCTGCAAAGGAAAAGATTCCACAAAAATTTTTAGAAAATATTCTTCTTACCTTAAGAAAGGTGGGCATTCTGAACAGCAAGATAGGCCTTAAAGGAGGCTATGAGCTGGCAAGGTCGCCTGATTTGATTACTTTGGGTGAGGTAATTCGTACACTTGATGGCGCGATTGCACCAGTAGGCTGTGTCAGCAAAATGTCTTATAGGCCATGTTCAGAGGAAGTTACCTGTGTAATACGGGATGTAATGATGGACATTCGAAACGCCATAACGGACGTGCTAGATAAAATAACTTTTGCGGATATGTGCAAACGTGTAAAGGATTCGCTGGAAAAAAAAGAGGATGGGGTGTTGACGTATACAATTTAATAAATTTTGTTAAATATCTACTAATATTGTAGAAATAGTTGAATATTGTCTTGGTTTAAACAAATGAAGAAAATTATAAGAACTTTGATTGGCATTGTGATCCTTTTCTTTTTCACGGTACATGGTATCGGCTGTTCAAAAAGGGTTGTTGATTCTACTATCCGAATTGGATATTTCCCAAATATTAACCATGCACAGGTGATTATTGGGATAGCTGACGGTACCTTTGCGGCGTATCTGGGGTCGAAGGTTCAGATAAAGACGACTCTTTTTAATGCAGGTCCATCTGTTATTGAGGCGGTATTTTCCGGAGATATAGATATTGCGTACGTTGGACCAAGTCCTGTAATAAACGGATATGTGCGGTCAGGTGGAAAGGCGTTGAAAGTAATTGCAGGTGTGGCAAGTGGTGGCTCTCTGTTTGTGGTAAGACCAGATTCTGGTATAAAAAAAGCTACGGATCTTTCCGGAAAGAGGATTGCAACACCGCAGCTTGGGAATACACAGGATATTGCTCTGCGAGGATACGTCAGAAATTATGGCTTGAAGTCAAAAGAAAAGGGTGGAACGGTTGATGTCCTTCCCTTGCGTAATCCCGATATTTTAAATCTTTTTATGAGAAAACAAATCGATGGGGCCTGGGTGCCGGAACCATGGGGAACAAGGCTTGTTAAGCAGGCAGGTGGCGAGATTTTTCTTGATGAAAGGACATTGTGGAAAGACGGTCGGTTTAGTTCAACACTCATGATTGTTGGAACAAATTTTTTAAAAAAACATCCTGAATGGGTCAAGCGATGGTTGGCTGCCCATGTGAAAATAACTCGTTGGATCAATCAACATCCAAAAAAGGCAAAAAGGATTGTTTGTAAGCAGATTAAGGACATTTCGGGTATTTCGCTCCCGAAAGAAATTGTTGATGACGCATTCTCACGACTAGAGGCCACGTATGATCCTGTCGTTTCATCCCTGTTATCCTATGCAGAAATGGCATATGAGGAAGGTTTTTTGGGAAATCAAAAGACAGATTTGTCAGGGTTGATTGATCTGAGGTTGCTCAATGAGGTCCTCAATAGGAGATCATTACCTTTAGTAAGTAATAAATAATTCAGACCATTTGGAGGTGGTAATCGATGTCAGAAAGCGTAGGTGTTGACAATCTTATTGCATTGGACCGCGTAAAAGATGATAGTGTACTGGCAGCATCTCAAGTGAATAGTGTAAGACAAAATTTGTGCATTCAACATGTGTCTAAATCATTTCAATCAAAAAATGGAAGTGTTTATGTTTTGGAAGATATAAATCTGGAGATCAAACAAGGAGAATTTGTATGTCTTGTGGGACCTTCTGGATGTGGAAAAACTACCCTTATGAATATTGTTGCAGGGCTTGAAAAGGCTGATTCTGGTGAAGTATGGGCTAATGGTCGGAAGGTTAATTATGCAGGGCCCGATCGGGTTGTTATATTTCAGGAGGCTGCCCTTTTTCCCTGGCTTAATGTGATAAAAAATGTTGAATTTGGTTTAAAGCTAAAGGGTGTGAGTAGCCGGGAAAGACGAGATATTGCCCTTGAGTATCTCAAAATGGTGCATTTAACAAGATTTCAGAATGCCCATGTACATGAACTGTCTGGTGGGATGAAACAGCGCGTAGCGATAGCGAGGGCGCTGGCGATGAATCCGGAGATGCTTTTGATGGATGAGCCTTTTTCTGCATTGGATGCTCAGACGAGATGGATACTCCATTTCGAATTGCAGAATATATGGATGAAGACGAAGAAGACGATCTTGTTCGTCACACATAATATTCGGGAGGCCGTCTGTCTGGCAGACCGTATATTTATCCTTTCTACCTCTCCCGGGAGAATTAAGAAAGAGTTTTTTGTTGATTTACCACGACCACGGGATGACAACGATGTAAGCGTGGCAGAGTATTCTACGAAGATCATGAAAGAACTAAAAGCCGAAATTGATAAGGTTGTAAAATGTGAGATGGATGCAGATTCATGTGTGGAATGTGATATAAAATGCACAACAGTAGAGCCTGCAAAAACGGATATTGGGGGAGGGATTTAAAAAATGTACAGTATACTGAAGAGGGTGATTTTTTTTGTCTTCCTTATAGGTCTCTGGGAACTGTTGTTTCGGCTGGGGATATGGCCGGAATATGTTCTTCCTTCTCCTGTTTCAGTATGTAAGACATTGGCTCGTGGATTCCAGGATCAAAGTCTTCTGATTGGAGTAGCAATAAGTATGAAAAGAATTGCCATTGGCTACGGGATTTCCATTGGTATGGGTATTTTTGTAGGTTTACTTATTGGTAGATTCCGAATTTTTGAAGAGACACTTGGTTCTTTGATTTCTGGTCTACAAACATTGCCAACTATTTGCTGGTTACCCCTTTCCTTGCTTTGGTTTGGTCTAAACGACAGGGCGATTATATTTCTGGTTTTTATGGGCGCTGTACTGTCTATTGCTACCGGGACAGATTCCGGGGTTAAAAATGTACCCCCACTCTATATTCGTGCTGCGAAGACCATGGGGGCAAAAAAATGGAAATTGTATCTTGAGGTGATTATTCCGGCTGCCCTCCCGCATATTATTATAGGGATGAAACAGGGCTGGTCTTTTGCCTGGCGTTCGTTAATGGCTGGGGAATTATTAATTGTATGTCTTGGATTAGGACATCTTTTAATGATCGGACGGGAACTCAATGACATGAGTCAGGTCATTGCCGTAATGCTTGTAATTATCATGATTGGTATCTTAGTCGATAGGCTGTTTTTCATGAAAATTGAAAGGCATATACGAGAACGTTGGGGATTGATCAAGGGTTAAATTAGATATTGACCTCAACAGGTAGTTCCATATTTTGCATTGAAGCTTGCACTAAAGCCTCTTGGTCGATTTCATCTTCCGGCTGCTTAATCCGGTCTGCATTCCTTTCGACAAATTGCACCCCGTCGGTCCCGTATTTTTTCTTTAAAGTCTCACATTTTGGGCAATCTTGCGCTGTGTATAGGTATTTCATGAACAAGCCTCCTGGAAATATAATAGAACAATTTTCGTTAAAATAGCCATCGATGTTGATATTGTACTAAAAGGAAAGATTCTTTCAAGGGTAATTTTCTCAGCGTTTTCAGATTGCCCAGAGGAAAAGGATTCCTGCGATAATTATTTGACTGGATAAATCGTATGTGTTATATTTCATAAAAATTTTTAAAGGATAATTTTAAAGGATAATTTTATGAGATTTATTGGATTACTTATTGCCGCAGCTGTGGCTGTTTGGGTATATGTTGATGCAAAAAAAAGGGGCTATAAAACGTTTCCTGCTATTGGTTGGATGATGGGTGTTTTTTTGCTTATGATTGTGGTTTTACCTATTTATTTGATTATGAGAACAAAGCAAGTCAGGCCGGTAGAAATCTTAACGCCATGTAAGTATTGCGGGAAATATTACGAAGGTACCCCTTTGTATTGTCCCAACTGTGGGCATAAAGTGGGCGGATATTCATTTAAAGAGGAATAAACTATGAACGTAAAGGAACGAGTAACTGAAGAATTAAAATGTGCTATGAAGGCACAAGATAAATTAAAGACATCGGTTTTGCGTATGATACTTGCAGATATCAAGATTGCAGATACATCAGGTAAACCAAAGGACCAGATTGATTATGTTGAGGTTGTTCGCGGGTATTGTAAGAAATTAAAGAAGTCTCGTGAGGAGTATGAAAAACTGCATCTGCCGGAAAAAGTAAAGGAATTGGACGGAGAGATTGCAATTGTTGAAGAATACCTGCCGAAGCAATTGTCAGATGATGAAATGAAGAAGATCGTTAACGAGACCATTGAAACAAATACATTTACTGCGAAAGATATGGGAACAGCTATGAAACTCATTATGAGCAAACACGGGAGTGCAGTGGATGGGAAAAAGGTTCAGACATATTTACGTGAAAGACTTAAAGGTTGAGTAGCCTTGAATCGCAAAGGTATGAAGTTTTTTAGTTTATAAGCTGTTTTGTGCAGGTGCATTCAACGGAAAGCACCTGCGACACACGGCTTTCGTCTCTGTATACCGTGATACCCTTACAGCCACTTTTATAAGCTAACAAGAAAGCTTTTTTAACATCATCAACAGGAGATTCTTTCGGGAAATTGATGGTCTTGGAAACACCACTATCAATATATTTTTGACAGGTTGCTTGTATTTTTACGTGTTGTTCCGGAGAAACATCTCTGGCGGTGATAAATAGTGCTTTGACATCTTCAGGGATTCCTTTAATATTTTGTACCGATCCCTCCTTTGAAACCTCCTCTAATAATTTTTCAGAATAAAATCCCCGTTTTTTTGCAATTTCTTCAAAGAATGGATGTATTTCAGGTAATCCGCCTTCTACCAGTACGTGTCGTGTATAAACAACGGCAAATAAGGGTTCGATACCACTGGAACACTGTGCGATAATACTGATCGTACCGGTTGGTGCGATGGTTGTTCGTGTTGCATTTCTAAATCGAGGTCCATTCTTTTGGGCATAAATGCTTCTCTGATAGTTTGGAAATGTGCCGCGTTCTGCTGCAAGTTTGACGGATGCCTCATTTGCCTTTTGAGAGAAAAAACGTATGAGTTTGTCAGTGTATCCAATGGCTTCCTCTGAATTGTATGAAATGCCAAGTTTTATGAGCAAATCAGCAAGCCCCATGATACCCAGCCCCACCTTCCGATTGCTCTTTGTCAGATGCTCGATTTGAGGTAACGGATATTTATTCACATCAATAATATTATCTAAAAAGTGAATAGCACGGTATATTACCCCTTCCAGACAATCCCAATCAATTTCATAGATTCCATTTTTAAGTTTCACCATTTTGGAGAGATTGATAGAC
>JAUQXU010000455.1 GCA_030837935.1 Candidatus Brocadia sp. | reverse complement strand
CCTTGTTCAATTTTTCGAGACAACGGTTACAAAAGAACAGAGCAAAGACGAAACGGTTGAGCAAGTCCAGGGCGTTGCGAAACAAATTAGGGACATACTTGAAACAAATTTGAGAGATTATGAAAAGATTGGCAAGGGAGTCATTTCCAAAAAATTGAGATCAAGAATCTTGAAGAAGATCGTTTCCAGGAAGAGACAAGCGATCAGGGCTTTAGGAGAAGTGCACATTCGCGCAGAAACAATATTGCCGGTTATGAGGGAGCTCTTAGATGTTTTAGCAGGGGTTGTATCATATAAGGAAAGATTGAGGAGGCCGTTTCACAAACGAGAAATCTGCGGGAAATTTCCGGATAGTAATAACGATATTAAGGTCTTGTTAATGGCTGATGCGGGAGAAATAGAGAAAGCAATCCACCTTATTGAATCAATCTATAACAAATATGAATCCGCCAGAAACCGGTTTTCTGAAGGTAATTTGAGGTTAGTAGTGAGTATTGCAAAAAAATATAGAAAACGGGGACTGGTCTTTCACGATCTTATTCAGGAAGGGAATACAGGTCTCATGCGGGCTGTTGATAAATATGACTATCGGATGGGTTTTAAATTCAGCACCTATGCTACCTGGTGGATTAAGCAGGCGATTATCAGGGCAATTGATGACAAGGCAAGGATGGTCAGAATTCCGGTACACATGACGGACGTTATCAACAAGGCGAACAGGATTTTGAAGACATCCGCGGAAGGTCTTGACAAAAAACCTAAAATAGAAGCCATTGCCAAAGAAGCAAAAATTCCCGTTTCAGAGGTGTACCGGGTATTTCGAATTGCATCGCAGCCTATATCGTTAGAGAATCCGGTTGGCGAGGGTGGCGAGACGATGCTGGAGGATTTTATCCAGGACAAAAAAATAGAATCGCCGGTCACTACCGCTCACCAATCATTGCTCAGGGATCAGTTGCAACAGGTACTTGGTACCCTGAGCCACAGAGAACGAGAGGTGATTAAACTACGCTTTGGAATTGGTGATGGATATACCCACACGTTGGAAGAAATCGGAGAGCGATTCAACATAACACGGGAACGAATACGTCAAATTGAAACGGTTGCCATTCGCAAACTTCAGCATCCGCTGCGGAGCAGGAAACTGGAGGGATTTCTCGAAGGCGTGATGACGAATTAACCCTCTTTATGTACGATAATTTTTGAGGGGGGGAGTCGTGAAACTCCTCCCCAATCTGAAGGCGGAAAAAAAACAGGAGGCAAAGGATCATGTCCTGGCAGGCTGTCCGAACAAATTCACCAGGTAGAAAAAAGAGGGATATTTTGTAAAATAAATCCAATCTCCGATCCCAGGTCACAATTCAATCGTTTTATCATCCTTTCCCAGAAGGCCGACGAAACATGATCGCTTTATACCTCTTCGCCATAGGCGGGTCTTGCGGGTCTATGTGAAGCAAGAGATTAAATGAGTTATTTATTGTCCTGCCACTCGTCGAGTTTGGGCAACAATTTTCACGATGTCGGATTGAAAGACGCTTTTAACGCTATCCCCGGATTATTCTCAAATTTCCCCCTGATCTCACTATTATCACAAACGCTATCATAATACCCTTTTCACCGACGATTAAATCTCTGAATACATCTCAAAGAGTTCTCCACATGCAGGTAAAAGGTCTCACCGTCAAAGGTTGCGGCATCCTTTTATCGCCCTGGCATCCAGAAGTATCCCTTGGCGTGGAAAACCACGCACACTTGCCTTATGACCCCAATACATCTTTCCCCTGATTTTAGGATTGTTCCTGCCCCTTCGTTGCTTATACGGAAAAGTATACAATGACCTTTCTTCCGGTCGTCTCCGCACCTATACCGGTATCAACAACACCAAGAATGCCTTTTTTTTCGGTTTCGGTGTGGCAACTTTAGGGCCCTTCTGTTATTATTCAAAATAATATTATCCGTTTAAGAGTCTCGAAGGGGAAATCTTCTCTTTGGTAAAATGACCTTTCCTCCGGCCACCCATACCCGCATAAACGATAACACCAGAAAGTCTCCGGAGGCTGCTTCATTTTTATAGCCCTCCCGGAAATATGTAAATATGGTTTTGAATGGGAGGAAGTTAGAGTCACCCATTAAGCACTCTTTATGTATGGTAATTTTTAGAGGAAGGGAGCCGTGAAGCCCCTCCTAATCTGAAAGTAGAAAAATTAAAAAAGGAGATTTGTTATGAAGGGCAGAAGATTATCATGGTTATTCTTGTTTTTTAGCATGACAATAATTCTGATGGGTGTGTCGGGTCAGTCAGAAGCAGGGAAAAACAATTTTATTGGTACATACTTTACGATAGGTGATGAAGACGGAATACCTACTCCCGTGATTGTACAAATCGGAAAAGATGGCACGTATACTACGGTGTTTGGAATACAGAATACTACCTTAGCTGGGATTGTTTTTACTGATGATGTAGGCACATGGAAAAGAACTGGCAAAACTGAGATTGCAGCGAAAACATGCTCTATATCATCTTTACCTCCAACTGAATCATCCCCCGGAGCAGTAGTGAGTAACTGTATAGCCGATCATGTAATAACATTTTCTAATAATTTTAATGAAATCAATGTAACGATATCCGGCAAGTGTTACGCTCCTGATGTGAATCCTGTAGATCCGGGCGATGCGCAAGTTATCAACGAGTTTAGTGGTAGCTTTCAAGGCAAACGCCTTAGTATACCTTAATGGAAAGAGGGACAGGAGAACAAGGAGAGCTCCTGGAGTCTGACCTTGAATATAGAATATGAAAGAATAAAACGGTTGAGTATGAAGGTTTTTTTAGGTTGGACCAAAACTTGATGTTGGGTTTCACTCACGTTGGGAGTTTGATAACGATGTGTTTCGCTCTACTCAACCAATCCTACCGGGAAGGGATCGAGGGGTCGCCCATTTGAAGGTACTTGTCAAGCAAATTTCCTGGCAAAATCAACGGATAAAATGCTGCTTGACATTTTTTTGTTATCATGATTAAATGCCTTGTCTCACTAGTATTTATTGTGATTTTTTTCTAAAAGGAGAGATATGCGTATAGGAAAAATTATCAGGAAAAGAAGACTTTCCATTACGAGTACACTTGTAGTTTTCTTTTCGTGGTTATGTCTTGAGAATAACACATTTTCAGATGAAATAAAAACATTGGAGGATGCGGTAATTGCCGGTGAAGTTGTAGAGGTAACCGATGCCTATCTTTCAGTTAAACAAGAGCAAGGCCAAATAAGCTCGATTCCGTGGAGTACAATAGGTTTCATTTCACGAGATAAAGAAGTTGTCATTGTAAACCATGATGAAAAACAGATGAAATTTTCAATCCTTACGACGACACCCCAATTATCCGCTAAGGACATGCATCTTACGGTGACTGATAAGATAACAGATATTTATCCTCAGGCGAAAATTGTCAGTCCTGTGGTTCAGCCAGAAGCCGAGCAGGCAAAGCGGGTAGCACAAGCAGAACAGCAGACAAAGCCTGTGGCAATCGCACCAGAGGCGAAGGCTGCAGTTCCCGATACGGCGCTTGCCCCACAAAAAACGTGGAAGGGACATGTTGACGCAGGTATAAATATGAAGGATGGAAATACGGAGTCAACAACAACCCATGTAAAGGGCGGGTACGCCAATGAAAGAAAAAGGGACAATATATATTTCGATGCCCTGGCTCTTTATGAGACAATAACCGAAAAAGATTCTGATGAAGACACGGAGACGGTCAATGAGCAACGAGCTACCGGCAAATATGAATACAAGCACTCGCCCAGATTGTATTCTTTTTTTAATCAGTATTTTGAACATGACGAGATCGAACAATTGAATTATCGGTCTATTTCATCGCCAGGCGCTGGTTACCGGTTTATCGACGGCGAGAGGTTAAAATATAGAGCGGAAGCTGGGCCTGCTTATACCCTTGAGAAATTCCATGGGGGAATTTCTGATGATTATTTGGGTGTAAGGGTCGGTCAATATCTTGATTGGCTCCTGTTGATTGATACAAAATTTTATGCAAAGAATGAATATATACAGAGTGTTGAAGATACGGATGATTGGCGGTTGGATTCAGGTCTGGGGGTGAGGCATAACCTGACGAAGTCAATTGCTTTGAGCGCGGAATTACTCAATCAGTATGATAATACGCCGCCTGAGGGGAACCAAAAAGACGACACAATAATAATCGGCAGCGTTGGGTATAATTTTTAGTTAGCCTTACGAAAAGATCGGGGGCAGGTCTCGCTATTTGCTGTTTATAACTAACGTGGCAAAGCCTCGGACTGATAAAACACGGTTGCAAGTGTAAGATTTAAGTTTTCAACTCACAACTTAAATCTTACAACTCTTCTTAAAAACTTAACCAAAAGGTCATTGATTGTGGTTGAGGATACATGGTTAAGAATTAGGCCGAAATTATTGTGAGTTTGTGTATGATATATTCTAACGGCTGCTTTGTCGCCATTGACTTTGAAACTGCAGACTATTGGCCTGACAGCGCCTGTTCGGTCGGTCTGGTCAGGGTGTTAAACAACCAAATCATCGACCGGTCACACTTCCTCATCCGCCCGCCACGCCGTACTTTTGTATTCACGTATCTCCATGGTATCTCATGGAAACACGTCGCCAATGAACCTACATTCCGGGAATTGTGGCCGTATCTGGTCGAAAGGCTTAACGGTGTTGAATTTCTGGCGGCGCATAATGCGTCCTTCGACCGGTCAGTCTTACTGGCATGTTGCCAGGCGGCAGACTTGCATCCACCGATACTACCATTTCAATGTACGGTGCGGCTTGCCCGCAGGACATGGAATCTTCGTCCGGCAAATTTGCCCAGCGTTTGTTCGTTCCTTGGGATACCATTGAAACACCATGATGCCGTCTCTGATGCCGAGGCTTGCGCTAAGATTGTGATTAAAGCAAGATTGTGCGGGCATTCCTGATGTATCCAACATCACACCTCCTCACCTAAACCCCTCCCGGCAGGGAGGCCTGTCGCCTGCCTGGTCAACCTCTGGTTTCGGGTCTTGATTCCTGTATTATTTACTATGCTCATCCAATTCTATTTTTAACATTTACTTTTATTGAAATTTTGATAGGCTTAGTAATAAAAAACGGCGAATGACTATTAAGGCCGGGAACTTAGCAAATTTTGTTAAATTTCCCTTGTGCCTCTTCTTTTAAAGGTGATTTAACATTTCCCGCACTATCAAATAAGACTTCAGGATGATTTGAATTATTTTTCGATAAATCAACACTTAACAACGATAACATGAAAAATACCGATACAATAACACACATTTTAAATCAGGCATTGGATTGTGTAAGCAAGGGGATTATGATCCAGGATATAAACCGTCAGGTGGTGTTTTTTAATCACGCCTGTGAAGAGATAACAAAATGGTCACGGGAAGATGTTATCGGAAAGGATTGCGGCGACATCTTTATGTGTCATACTTCCACGGGTATGTGTTTAACAGAAAAATTTTGCCCCGGCATGGACGTCTTCCATGGGAAGATTACTAAAGGTTCAAGAGAACTGCTGATCAGGCGGGGTGACAGAACTGAATCCTGGGTAAAAATGAGCGTTTCGCCTATCAGGGACAGCGAAGGCAAAGAAACTCATATTGTTTCCGTTATAGAGGATATTAGTGATGTAAAAAAGTTTTCGGACGAGGTCATCAGGTCAAAAACCCAATCCACACTCGGCGCGTTTGCTGCTGAACTGGCGCATGAGGTTAAAAATCCTTTAAACGCTATGAATATCCAGATGACGGTACTGGAACGAGAAATACAAGATATACGGAAAATCAGCGGCAAGGCAAAAAAAGAATTGATTGAAATTGTTACGATAGTTCAGAAGGAACTCAACCGCTTGAGCGGGTTTGTTGAAGAATGTTTACATTTTTCTAAAACGGGAGAACTCAACAAGAGTAATGTTGATGTGGGCGATATTCTCAGTGAGATTGTTTCTTTGCTCCTGCCCCAGGCACAATTATATGGTATTCAAATAGAATTAGCTATAAGGAATGAGCTGCCTAAAGTAATGGTAGACAAGGATAAGATAAAGCAGGCAATTTTGAATATCCTGATTAACGGCATCGAGGCAATGCCGGATGGAGGGAAGTTGCACGTGATTGCGGAACGCGTTGGACACGAAATATGGATTTCTTGCCAGGATGCCGGGTCTGGGATACCTGATGAGATAAAAGATAAAATCTTCAATTTGTTTTACACCACCAAGGATGGAGGTACGGGGATAGGACTTTCTTTTGCACAAAACATCATCCAGGCCCATGGAGGAGTTATACGGTTAGAGGCATCATTACGAGGGAGTAAATTTGTAATTGCGATTCCAATTCTATGACAAAACCAAGGATATTATTAATAGATGACGACAAAACTGCACTTAATGGACTGGTGAAGATCCTGGCGCATGATGGGTATCCTGTCTCCGGCGTCTTGTCTGGCTATGAAGCCTTAAATCTCCTTTCCAGAAAAAACGTTGATATCATCGTGACGGATATGAAATTGCCAGGAATGGGAGGATTATCCCTGATCCACGAATTACGAAAAAAGGAAGAACCGGCGGCAATTGTGATTATCACTGCCTATAGTTCCGTGAAAACGGCCGTGGAGGCCATAAAATGCGGTGCGGACGATTACCTGACGAAACCCGTAAATATTGAGGAGTTAGAGTTAGTATTAGAAAAGCTATGGGAAAGACAGCAGTTAATCGTTCAAAATCGGGTATTAAAAGAGAAATTAAAGGATAAGTATAAATCTTCAGAACTGGTGGGGAACACTCCCCAGATGCAACGTATAATCAAGATGATAGAAGACGTTGCTCCCAGTACAGCCTCAATCCTGATCTTAGGGGAGACGGGGACGGGAAAAGAACTTGTGGCTAATGCTATTCATTATCAAAGCGACAGGGTCTGTATGCCTTTTGTGGCATTGCATTGCGCAGCCTTATCGGAAAGCATTTTGGAAAGTGAACTCTTTGGCCATGAGAAAGGAGCCTTTACGGGCGCCGTTCAGTCGAGAAAAGGACGATTTGAATTGGCTGACGGCGGCACGCTTTTCTTGGACGAAGTTGGCGAAATGAGTATAAAGGTACAGGTGAAATTGCTTCGGGTTTTAGAAAAGGGCGAGTTTGAGCGTGTTGGCGGAGAAAAGACTATTAAGGTGGATGTGAGGCTCATTGCTGCAACCAACCGGAACCTCGAAAGGGAAGTTTCTGAAGGAAGATTCAGGGAAGATTTATTTTATCGCCTAAATGTCATAACCATCCATCTGCCGCCATTGAGGGAAAGACGAGAGGACATGCCCATTCTGTCTAATTTCTTTGTCATTAAATACGCAAAGAAATATAAAAAAGAAATTAAGGGTTTTACCCCCGAGGCGATGGAGGCGCTCTGTGCGTATCACTGGCCTGGGAATGTCAGGGAACTGGAAAATGTTATTGAACGGTCTATCGTGCTCTGCAAAAAAAGCATGATCACGGTAGACCATTTACCAAAAAATATTATTCCAAACAAGGAAGATGTGTCATTGATTAAAATCCCTTTGGGTACTTCGTTAGAAGAGGCAGAGAAGGAGATCATACAAAAGACGCTTCTCATGACGCATGGTAGTAAAAAAGAGGCCGCTAAAATACTGGGGATATCGAGCAGAAAGATTGAATACAAAGTAAAAGAATGGGGGTAGTGACGAAATTTTTTCAAACCTTTTTACCCTTCACACCTTAATCCCGCAAATTTTTCGCAAAGAACGTATTTCCATCGATCATCTTTCTCCCCTTGCCCTCATGTTTCCAAAACGCAATCATATCTAATACACATCAACACTGTAGGTTACAACTTTTCTGCGTTTATGCAATTCTGATTGGCATCATGTTTGTTAATATACAATAACAGCTTTGCTTCAAAGATATATACAACGACTCTTACTGTATTGAGCAGTTTTACTTTAAAAATATTACCGTCAAATATTTTCCCGGAAGGAGGGGACATATGTAGTTTAAATTTTTTCCTGTGATTGAACAGTACATCTTTCAACACATTTTATCAAGGTATCAGCAAATATAATCGTGATTATTTTCAATGAACATATTTCAGTTTTTTAAGGAGGATAAGAATAATTATGTCTATCATGTCAAATGCATATATGAAAATGTTTCCGATGGAAGCAGAGAAAAAGGTTTCGGGCGGGAAACGCAATCCTATGCTGGATGTCCCTGAATTTAATAAGGCATGGAATCTTTACAGGGATACGAGCTTAGACATAATGAAACGCTATGAATACATGGCACAATGTGTAAACTTTACGGATAAGGACACTGAGGCTATTAAGGAATCAAAGGATATTATCGCTGCAAACCTGAAGGCAATCCTTGATCACATCTATTATGAAAAACTCATAAACGATCCATGGCTATCAAGATGGTTTAGAGATGATAACGGCAAAATAGCCAAGGAATATGTTGACATAAGAAGAGCAAGACAACAAAGGTTTCTGCTTAAAATATTGGAGTGTAAATGGGATGAAGAATTCTGGAATTTTGTGCGGTGGGTGGGAGCTGTGCATGTCCCGATCTTTGGTTCTGAAGACCTTTATATACCCATAAGGCTGAATCTTGCTTTATGGGGATATATACATCAATATTTGTTTAATCTCTTTGCCGAGGAGTTAAAAAATGATCCGGAAAAACTCCGCCGGATAACTACCGCATGGACAAAACTTTTCTGGATAATTATAGACATTTATCACATCGATTATTTTGGCCCCTGGATGTAATACTTTGGAATAGTGCCATAAGGAAGATGCTTTAAGTGAACGGATGTTGTTTCCCCCCTGCGTTTAATTCAGGTGCGTGGGGGGGGGACATTCTAAGGAGAAAGTGATACTATGAAGAAACCCGTTGTTTGGTTTGAGGAAAGCTGTATTAAGTGCGCAATATGCGCTGAAGAGGCTTCTGAGGTTATCGTTTTTGTAGAAACGACTGGACCACAGATAAAGGAGGGTATTGATATTATCCCCCATAGTGAAAAGATTAAGAGAGCTGCTCAGTTTTGCCCGAAAGAGTGTATAAAATATCATCTGTAATCTGCGACACATTAAATAATTATAAAATTTTTCCCTTTTGTTTTTATCAACTTTTATGATAAAGCCTAAGTTGCTCCTGATAGATGACGATAAAAACACCCTGGATGGCCTGGTAAAGATATTAACGCGTGATGGATTTTCAGTTTCTGGCGTCCTGTCGGGTTATGATGCTTTAAATCTTCTCAGCAGAGAAAATTTTGACATCATTTTAACGGACATGAAATTACCCGGAATGGGGGGGTTATCCCTGATACACGAAATACGGAAAAGGAAAGAAATGATTGCAATCGTGGTTATTACGGCCTACAGTTCTGAAAAAACGGCTGTGGAAGCTAAGAAATATGGGGCAGACTGCTTTTTGGGAAAACCAGTAAATATTGAGGAGTTAAAAATAGTATTGGAAAAATTATGGGAAAGGCAAAAGTTGGTTGTCCAAAAGCGTCCATTACAAGAGGAATTGACGAGTGGCCTTAGTCCACAGACTATGACCGAAAACAGAACTATCATCAGTCATGGTGATAATGATAGTAATTGATATGGGCTAATTTTGATGATGAGATAATGTTTATCAAGGAAAAGGAGTTTCGGTAATTTTTTATTTTGTTGAACCTATTTATCGAAAGGGAGATGGTATGAAGGTGTTAAAGCTAATTGGTCGGGCGACTGCAGGAATCGTGTTAGGTGTTACCACATATATAGCTGTGCCAAACGTTTTTGGCGAAGAGGTAAAACAAGCCGAGGCCTGGAGTCTTAGCAAAGAAGAGAAGGAATTGAACAACGTAACAAACGGTGACATCATGGGAGAGCGTGGAAAGGACGGTGCCTGGGAGTTCCATCTTTATACCACGGATGGCTATATAGAAATGACAAATGGTGAATTAGTATGGGTTATGGGTTATACTCATGCGAAAGGTAGTTTTAAGAATGTGGGTGAAGTAAAAACAAAAGAAGAGTTGGAACAATTGTTAGAGCCCGTTAAAGTTCCCAGTGACCCACTGCACCTCTTTGTTGGCGAAAAGGCACGGATTACGCTACATAATACAGGTATACACAACTGCGCTGAACACTCAGGGATTAACCACGTGGCGCATACCATTCATTTTCACGGCTTGGATTTAACACCAGCGGTTGACGGTGTACCTTCGCTGCCGGTTGACCCTGTGCTGGAACATAAAGCTTTTACCTACGAACTGACACCACAATACGAAGGTTCTTTTCTGGGTCATTGTCACGTGGATAGCTTTAATCATATCCTTGCCGGTATGTATTTCCCAATCATCATTCACCAGGACAGGACAAAGACGGCTTATGGATATAAATACGACAGGGATTATACCCTGTTTTTCAGCGAAATGTCTTCCACGGCAAATGAACAGTTACAGGAAACAGGTATTGTCCATGGATTACAGGATTGGAAGGCCGATTACTTCCTGATTAATGGCAGAACGTTTACAGATAATCTTTATCACCCACGTTCGATAATCAATGATCCTCGTTCAAGAATTGTCGCTTATGAGGATGAAACGGTTTTGATACGCCTGATGGCTATTGGTGCCGATCATGTCTTTGCTATCCACCCACATGGTTACCACATGGAAGTAGTTGCATTGGACGGCAGGAAATTAAAGAGTAGTTATGAGAAGGATACCATTTGTATAGCAAGTGGCGAGCGAGTTGACGTGTTAGTAAAGATTCCCCACTTTGCCAGCCAGAGGAAGTGCTTATCCTGCAATCTGGGTGCTGGTATAACTATCATGCATGATCACAACCTCCGAGGCATGGTCTCAACGGGTAAATATCCTATGGGTGCTTTAACAATCTTTGATGTAAGAAGCAGAGCTAAGGTTGCACAACCCGAAACCCCTCTCAAGGTGGAAGGCAAGCCGTATAATCCTCTGGAACATTAATAGTGTGGGAAACCACGGTGACCTCCCGCAGGGTTTGACCCTTGCGGGAGGTTTTTTTAATTCTCAATCCATCATAATTTTAAACTTGAATTGACAAATACCAACAAGGGTTCACCTAGTGCTGCTACGCCGCGACCAAATCCCCATTAGTAAAGGGGGCGAAGGGGGTTGTAAAAAACTTGCTAAAAAAAGAAGTTTTTACACAGTAATACTATATTAGATATCCATCGGATTTTCATTGGTCATCTCCTGTAACGTCTGCATCAAATGAACAGCTGTTCTTCCATATCATGCAGGTTAATAAAAACTAGCAATGAATGTACGTTAGTAACACACTATTCCCTTGATTCTCACAAATCCACCGCTATTCGTGTGTGACCAGGTACTTGGTTCAGAGTCGACAACTTCATAGTTTCCTGCGGGTACATAGGTGTTGGGATATGATAGCCAGAAACGAAAGGCGATTGTTCCTGAAAATGGCCCATACAGGTGAGATGTATTGATATTGTACAAAGAATGTGTTCCTGCCGGCTGGCCTTCATCGCACCAGTGATAGGTGCTGATTTCCGTAATATATGCATCCTGGGGTATTGTCACCAATGTTGTACCTGGATTACCGCAGACGACACTGAGAAGATTATACGTATTCACGATTTCTATGGCTTCTGTCCTCGCATTCGATGTCATGAGTTTGTTGATCATAGTAACAACATCATTAAGGATTTTCGTTTCTGCCTTATACCCGGGAGCCATATAAGACTTTATAAAATTATGGCCACCCCAAATATCGCCCCAATTGAGAGGGCCGAAGAAATTGTCAAGATTCGGTAATAATGCAAGTGGAATGCTGCCGATGATGAGATCTTCATCAATCGTCGTGTAGGAACCTCCACCGGCAACGTAACTGTCTGGATTCGCCACCGATACCATGCCGAATCCATCGATATATTGCGGGTCTATGCCGAGATATGCAATATTGCCATACAGATTGCCCTGAGAATGCGCAACAAGCACAACCATTTTGCCTTCACTTAAATATTGATTATACAAAGCAACATGCTCTTGTACCGACGGGTTGGCGCTTACAACAGCAGCGTCAACCTCCTTTGCTATCGCAAGTATTTTGTCTTGAAGAAAGTCTGGCATGGTATCCCATTCGGCAAGATAGTTCCAGAACAGACTGTAGCTTGTTTGTAAATCTTGTTCAAATGTCTCAAGCAGGTCTT
>JAUQXU010000454.1 GCA_030837935.1 Candidatus Brocadia sp. | reverse complement strand
CTGCCGTTGAAGAAGGTATCTTGCCGGGCGGTGGAGTTGCCCTGCTAAGGGCATCGAAGGTATTGGATACTGTATCTGTCAAGGGCGATGAGAAGATTGGAATTAATATTGTCAGGGTAGCCATAGAAAAGCCAATTCAGTTGATAACGGAAAACGCAGGCCTGGAAGGCGCCGTCATACTGCAAAATGTAAAAGACGGAACGGGTAATTATGGTTATGATGCTTTCGGTGAGAGATATACTGACATGGTCGAGTCCGGTATCATCGATGCTGCAAAGGTAGTAAAAGTAGCATTGCAAAATGGTGCAAGCATTGCCGCTCTGCTTCTCACGACCAACGCCGTGATTGGTGAAATACCAGAAGAAAAGGAAGCATCTGGAACAGCTCCATGCGGACACAGACATTGATTTTAATAAGGACACAGTTTTCCCGCTGATATACAGAGATACTCCTTTGAATATTCATTAAAATTCTCATAATCTGTGTTTGAAGGCAAAAATTTCTATAAAAAAGGTGTTGTACTTAACCAGGCAACACCTTTTTTCTTTTAGATTGATTTTCATACGTTTATGATTAAAATACGAGCAGAATTACTAAAGAGCTAATTTCAACTTAGGCACGAACACGGACAAACAAAGTTTGTCCATGCCCCCTGTAAAGTTAAAATTCCTTAACATAGATTCAGGTACGTTATGCCATCAACAAACCAGTACAACACATATCAATCGCCTCTTTCTGAACGATATGCCAGCAAAGAAATGGGCTCTCTATTTTCTGATCAATATAAATTCAGCACCTGGCGGCGGCTCTGGATTGCACTTGCCGAGGCAGAGCAGGAGCTTGGGTTACACACGATTACAAACGATCAGATCGAGGAAATGCGTCGCTTTCAGGATACGATCAACTTTGATGTTGCACGGGCATATGAGAAGAAACTCAGACACGATGTCATGTCGCACATCCACGCCTATGGTGAGCAATGTCCAAAGGCACGGCCAATTATTCATCTCGGCGCAACCAGCGCCTACGTGCAGGACAATACCGATCTCATCCAGATGAGGGAGGGATTACACATCATACATGCAAAGCTTATAAATATCGTAAACGTACTTTCAAATCAAGCGATAAAATATAAAAACCTCGCAACCTTAAGTTTCACTCATTTTCAGCCGGCACAACCAACCACGCTGGGGAAACGGATTTGTTTATGGATTCAGGATTATCTCCTCGATATCGAGGAAGTGGAAACAAGAATCAAGGGCTTACGGTTTCACGGCGTGAAGGGTACAACCGGTACACAAGCCAGTTTTATGTCACTCTTTCATAACGATGCGGAAAAGGTAAAAAGGCTGGATGCACTTGTTACAAAGAAGATGAAGTTTGATGATTATTATCCCGTAACCGGACAGACTTACAGTCGCAAAATCGATAGTCAGATTGGGTATAGCCTGGCAGGCATAGCACAATCTTCACATAAATTTTCCAATGATATGCGATTGCTTCAACATCTGAAAGAGATAGAAGAGCCCTTTGAGGAAGAACAGATCGGTTCATCAGCCATGGCATACAAGAGGAACCCCATGCGTTGTGAACGCATAGCAGCTCTTGCACGGTACGTGCTTTGTAATTGCTTAAATCCGGCATTTACTGCTGCCTCCCAGTGGTTTGAAAGGACGCTGGATGATTCTGCAAACAAAAGAATTTCTGTCCCCGAGGGATTCCTTGCTATCGATGGTATATTAAATATTGTGTTAAACGTTGCTGCCGGATTAAGCGTTTATCCTGCTGTTATCCGTCGTCATCTTGCCGATGAGTTACCTTCGATGATAACGGAAAACATCCTCATGGAGGCGGTGAATGCCGGTGGAGACCGGCAGGAACTTCACGAAAGGATCCGAAGGCATGCGATGGATGCCGCTCACACGATGAAGGAAGAAGGAAATAAAAACGACCTTTTGGAACGAATCGCACAAGACCCGTCATTTTCCGGGATTATATCGAAATTGAAAGAAATTTCCGATCCGATGAAATTAGTTGGCAGGGCGCCACAACAAGTAGAAGAATTTATACATCAGTCAATAAACCCACTTTTGAAGAGATTTAACCATCTTCTAGATAAAAAACTAATACCCGCCCTGCACGTATAACACACATAATTTGCCAAGAAACTTAAAATCTGTATTTATGATGAACAAACAACCGATAAATAATCTTTCCCTTGTGCTGATTACGGATAGAAACCTCTGCAAACAATCATTTCTGAATACCATAAAACTGGCGTTAAATGGCGGTGTTAAGACCATACAATTAAGGGAAAAAGGACTTTCTACCCACGAACTTTATTCTTTGGCATCCGAACTGAGAAAAATAACCCGAGATTTCCATGCAAATTTAATCATCAATGACAGGGTCGACATTGCCATGTCAGTGGAAGCAGACGGCGTGCATTTGGGCTGGCAGTCCCTTCCTTTTCATGTAACAAGGAAATTATTGGGTTTTGAAAGACTAATTGGCATATCCACCCATAATCGTCAAGAGGCATTGCAAGCCCAGGACTACGGGGCTGATTATATTACGTTCGGGCCTGTCTTTGATACGCCTTCAAAGGCAGGGCTTCTTAAGCCCAGGGGACCCGGGGAGATTCAACATCTGAAAACATCGGTTGAGATACCCGTGATTGCGCTGGGTGGAATTCGTGAAAATAATGTAAAAGACGTTTTGGTTAACGGGGCAGACGGTATTGCTGTCATTTCGAGCATTATGCATGCCATTAATCCGGAAGACGCGGCCAGATGTTTATACAAAAAAATATTCCTGTTTAAGTCAGAGATATCCCCTATAACAAATTTTCAGGCCACAAAATAAATCCTGATTTTTTTCTGTTTTAACTTGAAACGATTCAATACGCAAGGAGATGCTTATGCAGCTGTTGGACAAGTTACACTTCAATGAAAAAGGACTCATCCCGTCGGTCATTGTCGATGCGCTGGATGGAAAGGTGCTTACCCTCTGTTACATGAATAAAGACGCTGTTGAAAAGACCATTGAAACAGGCAAGGTACACGTGTTTCGTCGTTCTCAAAACCGGTTGATGATTAAAGGTGAAACTTCAGGCCACATTCAGCTGGTAAAAAGGGTATTTTTCGATTGTGAAGGGAATTCACTCGTTTTCGCCGTGGAACAACATGTTGCCGCATGTCATGCGGGATATAAAACATGCTATTATCGGGAATATATCCCAAATACAGACAGCATCCATATTACCGAGAACAAGGTCTTTGACCCGGACAAAGTTTACAAATAATCAAGGTGTGTCCAGCATTGTCCGGTCAGGAATTTGAGGAGATTTTTTCCCCTGGCAATTTGGCAAAATGCACCTGTTAAATATTTTTTGTTTGAATTATCCTACTATATAATGTCTAATATGCACAAAATTGTACTTCGTGTGATAAAAATGTCAGAAATGTAAGAATCTTGGCCCCAATCCTGTATCATGAATTATACTATACAAGAAACCATTTACCCTAATCTTTAATCCTTATACAAGAATTATACATGTATAACCCAACATGTTAATTGCTTACAACAAAAAGAAAAATAATTTCTTTTCTAAGATAAATGGGAAATTTCAAATATTCTTCGTTATACCCTTCTTCACTCTTTATTTCTCACCTTGTCTGTGTCAGGCAGAATCAGAACTATCCTCGGAATCAGAATTATCCATAGAATCGTCACAGGTAAGCGAAGAATTGATTCTTTTTCAGGAGATTCCCTCAGTTTATAGCGCCTCCAAATACGAACAAAAGGTAACAGAAGCTCCTTCTTCCGTGAGTATTATAACGGCGGATGAGATCAAAAAACATGGATATCAAAATTTTGCAGAGATTCTGCAGAGCGTGAGAGGATTCCATGTTACCTATGATAGAAACTATCATTATCTGGGGGTAAGGGGTTTTGGGCTGCCTGGAGATTATAACACCCGTATCCTGCTTCTTATTGATGGACACCGAATAAATGACGCTATCTATAACCAGGCGCCTATAGGTACCGATTTCCCTATCGATATAGATCTTATTGAACGTATCGAAATCATCCGCGGCCCTGGCTCTTCGTTGTATGGCACGAATGCATTTTTTGCCGTTATCAACGTAATTACCAGGCTGGGTAGAAATTTTAGAGGTGTCGAGACCTCGGCAGGAGCAGGCAGCTTTGAGACATACAAGGGCCGTGTGAGCTCCGGTGAGAAATTTCAAAGTGGTCTGGAGATGGTCTTTTCAGGTTCTTATTACAACAGTGATGGAGACGATCATTTATTTTTCAAAGAATTCGACCAGCCGGAAAACAACAATGGCATTGCAAGCGATCTCGACAATGATCGTTTTAAAAATATTTTTGCCGGGTTGTTATATCGTAATTTATCTTTTCAGGTAAATTATCATAAAAGGGAAAAAGATGTTCCAACTGCTCCATATGATACGAGATTTAACAAGCTATTTTTTACTGAGGATGAGCGTGGCTGGGCTGATCTGAAGTATGAACGAATAATTGGAGACCAAATCAATCTTATGGCCCGGTTCAACTACAATTTTTATCATTATAATGATGATTATTTTTCAACGGATTATCCTGGAACAGTAAAAACTTCTGATGACGTTGATAGTCAGTGGTTTCAAGGAGAGGTTCAGTTAACCAAAACACTCCTGGAAGCACACAAATGCACCTTTGGTCTGGATTCCCGATATAGTATACAGCAGGATCAGCGTCTCTTTAATCATATACAAGAGGGTGCAATTCCAAGTATCAGGCGCGAAATCCTCGATGACCATCGTGACTCGCAGTATTGGGCAGTTTATTCTCAGGATGAATTTACCATTACGGATTATTTGACCTTACATGCCGGCATTCGTTTTGATTATTTTGAGACCTTTGGGGGAATCGTTAACCCGCGCGCTGCCCTGATTTACACCCCATTTGAGAAGACGACGTTTAAATTTGTTTATGGCCGGGCATTTCGCGAGCCAAACACTTACGAACTTTACTACAAAGATGGTACTTCCCAAAAGGCCAATCCCGATCTTGACCCCGAGACTATTGATACCTACGAGATTATTTACGAGCAGTACTTAGGAAAACACCTTCGCGGGACAATTGTAGGTTTTTATAACTCAATTGACAATCTCATTGTCTCAAGATCTGATGATACAGACGACCTCAATGTGTTTGAAAATGTGTCTAAGGTTCGCGCAAAAGGCCTTGAATTTGAGCTGGAAGAAAAATGGGAAAGTGGACTTGAGGGTAGGGCTAGTTATACCATTCAGGAAACAGAAAATACCACGGAAGGGAAAGATCTGGTAAATTCTCCTGAATACCTGGCGAAATTCAACATTATTATCCCCGTGATAAAGCGCAAACTTTTTTTAAGCGGAGAAGAACAGTACACGAGCAGGCGGCGTACGCTTAACGGGAAATTTGCGGAAGACTTTTTTGTCACCAATATGACACTATACAGTCGTAATATTTTTAAAACACTAGAAGTTTCAGGAGGAGTTTTTAACCTGTTTAATAAAGAATATGAAGACCCGGGTGGCGAAGAACACGCGCCGCAGGACACAATCGAACAGGATGGCAGGACATTTCGCATTAAGATTACGTATGCATTTTAATGTGCTGGGTAAAATGAAAAATGCGCGAATGCAAAATACTTGTTCTTTTCAAAATGTTCCTTACCATAATCTTCGTGTTATGGATAACTGTCTCCGCTGTTCCGGCAGTAGATTTGCACATTACCGCAGATTTGCGTATTACCGTGCTTGTTAGTCACAAGGAATCACCTTATAAGGAGGTACTTGCAGGTTTCCAGAATTATCTTACGGAGCAAAAAATACTGGCGACATATGATGTCTATATCCTTGAAGGTGATACAGTACAGATATCGCAGATATATCCGGAAATCAAAAAAAATAAAACGAGATTGATATTTACGGTTGGAACTACCCCAACAATAGACGCTCTTAAGGTATTTGCTGATGTGCCAGTTGTTGCCACCCTTATTCTCGATGAGGATATGATAAAACGAGCACGCAATGCCACAGGGGTAATACTCGACTTTCCGATAGAAGCCCAGTTTCATTGGTTAAAAAGTCTTCTTCCTGAAGCAAAAACGATCGGTGTCATGTACAACCCGGCGGAAAATAAAGAAAAGATCAAATTTGCTAAAATAATAGCAAGAAATTTGGGACTCGAGCTTAATCCTGTGGAGATTTATACACCAAAAGATATTCCCAATGCACTAAAAGTTTTAGCAAGGAATGCTGATGTTTTGTGGGGAATAAATGACACCCTCGTATTTAATCCGTTAACGGCCAAACAAATTCTGCTGTTTTCATTCAGAAATCAGATACCATTCTGCGGTCCTTCTTCCACATGGGCAAAGGCAGGAGCCCTTTGCTCTTTAGACTATGATTTTCATGATATCGGAGCACAATGTGGAGAAAAGGCTATCGAAATAATACGAGGCGCAAAGGTGACTTCTGTACCTTTATCTTTCCCCAGAAAGTTGCTTTACACCCTGAATCTGAGAACTGCCAGACATATGAAGATAACTTTTCAGGAAAAATATATTCGTACTGCACATCAAGTCTTTGATGAATGAATTATGTCTACCACAAAAACAAAGAGGCAAATAAACATTGCAGTCAAATTTAATCTTTTGACCATTTTAATCATCCTGGTGACTTCAGGAGGGATCAGCTTTTTTCTCATACAAAACGCAACTTCCCACATATATCGTAATCTTATAAATCATGGCTCAATTATTGCCGGCATGGCATCTCAAACAAGTGAATACAGCATCTATACAGGGGATAAAGAATCTATGACGCAGATCATTGAGAGCGTGGAAGTGGATGAAGATATTGCTTATGTTTGCCTTCTTGATAAAGACAAAAAACCACTTATGTGCAAAAGCTTTATATCAGGATTGGAAATTCCTCCGGCCCCGGTAATGAGTATGACAAATTCCAGTTTCCCTCCAAAAACGACTTACGAAGAACTTGTCAATAAAGAAGACGGGAAACGGTATATTAGTTTCCTGTCTCCCATAGTCGGCTTTGCTGGTAATAAAACAAAAGAGATATTGTTAAGCGACAAGGAGAATGCAAACCAGGAGATTATAGGGTATGTTTATCTTGGATTGTCCCTTGGAAATCTTCACAAAAGAATAAATGAATTCCAGGTATCGACTTTGGCTTTTACCTCTCTTTTTATATTTATAGGTGTTATGTTAACCTTATTTCTTACGAAAAGAATTACCGCTCCCATCAAAAAATTGAGTTTGGCAACAAAAAGTATTTCTGAGGGCATATTAGATCAGTATGTTCATGTTCAAACGAATGATGAAATTTCAGATCTTGCAGGCACATTCAACCATATGATCGGACGTTTGCAGGCATATCGCAGGGATATCGAATCACACAACGAAGAACTCCTGCGTACCAACACGCAACTGTTACAGGAAATTAATTATCGTAAACGGATAGAGAACTCCCTTGAAGAAAGAACCGTGGAACTCATGCGTTCCAATAAAGATTTGGAGCAGTTCGCCTACGTAGTTTCCCATGACCTGCAGGAACCGTTGCGAAAGGTGCTGGTATTTGGTGATCGATTAATTACGAAACATGGAAAGACTTTAAATAATGAAGGGAGAGATTACATAGAGCGTATGAAAAATGCATCGATACGCATGCAGACACTCATAAAAAATCTTCTCGCGTACTCAAAAATCACCACAAACGCCAGACCATTTTCCCGGGTTGACCTTGCAACGACAATCCGGAATGTGGTCAGCGATTTGGAAATCCAGATTGAGAAAACAAAGGGGTGTGTAAGCTTTGGAAATTTGCCAGTCATTGACGCTGACCCTCTTCAAATGTATCAATTGTTTCAGAATCTTATCGGTAACGCACTGAAATATCATCGCAAAGATGTACATCCAATCGTAGATATCCAGGCACAATATCTTAACGGTATAAAACAAGACCGCAATCTGACCTCTCACGGTAATGGATTTTGCCAGATCACCGTAACAGATAATGGAATTGGTTTTAACGAGAAGTATGCTGAGTTCATTTTCGGAATGTTTCAGCGCTTGCACAGACGCGACGAATATGAAGGGACGGGGGTAGGACTATCGATATGTCGAAAGATTGTAGAGCGCCACAGTGGTAGTATTACCGCAAAAAGCACTCCCGGGGAAGGTGCGAAATTTATTATAGTATTGCCGATACATCAGGGAAAAAGAAAAGATGATGAATAAAACGAAAAATACAATTACCATTTTAATGGCTGAAGATGACCCCGATGACCGATTAATAATAAAAGATGCGTTTGAAGAAGCTCAGGTATGCAATACTATCCATTACGTTGAGGATGGTGAAGAATTATTGGACTATCTTTATTCCCGAGGGAAATACACCTGGCCAAACAATACGTTACGACCAGGCATTATTCTCCTCGATCTAAATCTGCCCAAAATTAGTGGGAAAGATGCATTAAAGGAAATCAAGTCAAATCTAAACCTGAGACGAATCCCCATTGTAATAATGTCAACATCAAAAAGAGAGGAAGACATTCGGTTAATGTATGATATGGGTGTCAATTCATACATAAACAAACCTAATAATTTTGCATTATTAGTTGAAATCGTAAGAACGCTATCAAAATACTGGTTTGAAATTGTTGCACTTCCATCGTAAGGAACAAGAATAATATGGATGATGTCAGGATAAAAATACTTCTCGTAGATGACGACGAAGATGATTATTTTATAACTCGTGAATTACTTTCTGAAATCTTGATCTGGCAATCTGAACTAGATTGGGTAAAAACATACGAAGAGGCATTGAATGCTATTCATGTCAAAGAGTACGACGTATATCTTTTTGACTATCGCCTCGAACCCGGTAAACATACGGGATTGGATCTCTTACATGAAGCGATAACCCATGACTGCAAGTCCCCTGCTATCATGCTCACTGGGCAAGGCGATTACCGTGTGGATACGGAGGCGATAAGGGCAGGGGCATCGGATTATCTGATCAAGGGGCAGATTACCTCTTCTTTGTTGGAAAAATCTATCCGTCACGCTATTGAGCGTAAGCGCGCAGAAGAAGCAACCTCATCGGCAAAAAATTACACAGAATACCTTGTTACATGCTCCCTTGATATGATTGTTGCAGCCAATTTGAACCTGGAAATTACAGAATTTAACCCGGCTGCAGAAAAAATGTTTGGGTATACCAAATCGGAAATATTAGGAAAATCTTTTCGCATCCTATTTGCCAGCCCTATTGAATCCAAAAAGGTTGTTGAGATAATATTAAAAGAAAAGGCATTTTCTGGCGAAATAAATAAAAAGAAAAAAGACGGAGAAATTTTCCCCTCATTTCTGTCGGCATCTATCCTTCAGGACATCCATAAGAAAGAAATAGGGATAGTGGGTATATTGCGCGATATTACAGAGCGTAATCGTCTTATAGATCAACTACGATACAATGCATTTCACGATCCGTTAACAAGCCTGCCTAATAGGAATCTTTTCATGGAGCGATTAGAACGATTGATTGAACATGCAAAAAGAGATAAAAGCAGTTCGTTTTCAGTATTATTTCTCGATCTTGATCGTTTCAAGATTATAAATGACAGCCTTGGTCACTTGTCAGGCGATAAATTACTGATATTAATTGCAAAAAAACTGAAAGAGTGCTTGCGGAAGGCAGATACCGTTTCTCGTTTTGGAGGAGATGAGTTTGCAATCCTTCTTAATAGTGTCGATGACGCTTTTAATGCAAAATTTGTGGCCGAAAGAATCCTGGAAGACTTGAAGAAACCTTTTATTGTTAATGGCCATAAAATAGTTATCTCGACCAGTATTGGAATTGTCTTAAAAGGTGAATTGTATAATAGTCCAGAGGACATCCTGAGAGATGCTGATACAGTAATGTATCAGGCTAAAGCGCTTGGTAAAGCACGCTATGCAATATTTAACAGAGAAATGCATGACACGGCAATGAATTTTTTACAGTTAGAGAACGATCTCCGACATGCTATCGAACGCTCGGAATTAGTAATTTATTATCAACCCATTGTTTCACTGACAAACGCCGAGATTGTTGCTATAGAAGCACTTGCTCGCTGGCAGCATCCACAGCGTGGTTTACTCTTACCAGATGAGTTCATCCCGCTGGCAGAAGAAACCAGAGTGATCGACAATATTGGTTATTGGGTAATACAAAATGCATGTGCTCAAAATAAGGCGTGGCATGATATGGGATTTTCAAATATAACTATCACTGTCAACATATCAGTAATACAGTTTGAGCACAAAGAATTACCGAAACAGATCGGAACAATAATCAAAAACACCGGTTTGCCAGCCGACGCCTTTGAATTGGAAATCACAGAAAGTACCGTGATGGAGAGCAAAGGGCTCATACTCGAAATATTTAAAGAACTAAATAAAATGAAAATACATCTCATGATGGATGACTTCGGCATCGGTTTTTCTTCGATAAATAGCCTGAAACATCTTCCGTTCAGTACATTAAAAATTGATCGGTCTTTAATTTTAGACATTGACATCAATCCAGATGCCTCAGCGATTGTTAAATCTATTATAGACATGGCACACTCTCTTAAAATAAAGGTAATTGCAGAGGGAGTGGAAACACAAGGCCAATTGGAATTGTTGCGTTCGTACCGGTGTGATTATGTGCAGGGTTATCTATTGTATAGTCCTATGAAGGCTGAAGAAATTACAAACTTATTGAGACAGGAAAATAAGCATATATCGGACATGAAAAACAATATTACGTCTGAGTTTACTCCATTACCGGGCGAAAGGTAACATACAAGAGGTCAGGATACTTGTAATAGATAATAGATCATTCGGGTTATAATCCTCTCACATAAACATGTTAGATGGAGGTGCAAGATATGAGAAATAAAAATGTGTTGATTGTAATGATGATTTTGATAATCTTTAGTTTCGCTAATCTGGCAAATAGTGCAGATGAAACTCTATCGTTACCAAAAGCGCATCGTATCTCCGATGTTCCTTATCATACACAAATCACAGGCCTTTCCTGCGGACCTGCCGCCCTTGAAATACTATACGATTTTTGGGGAGAGGACATTGATCAAAAGGCCATTGCGGATGTTACCCGCTCCTCTTATATCGGTACTTATACATGGGATATGGTACGTGCTGGTTTTTTTAGTCATCTGAGCAGAGCCCATGGAAGATTCTTCCCCCGCAACGCTCCTAAAGCCGGCTATCCTGAAAGACCCTTGGGTTATGTCTCTTTTGATTATTCTTCAGACATCTTTTGGTGGTCATCCCTTAAAGGACTCATTGCTCTGGACATTCCTGTTCTTTTATTCATGAAATTTGCACCAGATGATGATACGGCGCATTACCGGGTAATTGTAGGATACGATGAAGAGGAGGGCGTTGTTTACTTTCTAGATCCATGGGGTCGTGACCTAAATAGAAGGACAAACCTTGATGGGACAATTACATGGAGCATGACTGACCTGGAAAACGCATGGAATTATACCGGATACGGAACTTCCCGCCCTTATTGGGGAACGGTAATGATGCCATGGACGGTTACCATTCACGCAAGCGGAGAAACGACTGCAGGTTCCGTACTCAAGGTAACTGCAGAAATTACTTATCCCTGTCCCCAACCGTTCGATTGCTCAGCTTATTCTTCCTTCAATACCCATGCAGAGATTATCCTCCCCGCAGGCATGCAGGTATTGGGAGGCGTACCCAGAATCGATATTGGTTATCTCCAGGCCGGAGAAACTGTCACGGTTACATGGGATGTCATGCTCGATGTAGATGGGTCAGGTTCCTCAATCACCGTAAAGGCAACAGGACTTGTATCTGGCGCTGTTCCGGAAGTGGGTAAGAATAGTAAAAAAGATATAAAGGCGGATAAAGATAATGATACGAATGGTAATAAGAATTTTTATCCTGCCTACACGTATGCGGATGAAATCGGTGCTGAGGAAAGCATAGAACTATAAATCGTCGCTTCGTTAGCCTATTGCCCTTGTTTTATAACGATGCCCGTATTTATCATACGGCACAATTGGATATACGTTATGGTAAGGATGGTATCCTGTAACCAAATTGAAGACGAAGTATCTTTGTTATCATATTCTCCAGCAACAAAGCAATATTGGCATTACGATCAAGATACTCAAGTGATGCCTTGATTACATGTATAATGTCGAACAGCACATCTTCAGACACCGACTGACTCTTGGAAGTCAATGCATCTCTCCAACCCGTATGATAAAGAGGCAACTCCCCTTCAATCTTACAAACAAGCAAGTCACGATAATACAAAAGAAACGATAGGATAAGTTCTTTTACATGCGTTCGTTTTTCTTCTAACACATCCAAATCCTGGATATGCCATTCTTCGAATAATTCCTTTGAAAAAGTTAAATTATCCTGCACTTCTAATTTCAAAATCCGGTTAATAAGCCAGTCTTTCTTTTCGAGGACATGTGTGCCGGAAAGTAACACAGCCCTCTCCATACTACCGCTGGATACGAATGCCAATCGTTCTGCCTGTTTATCATCCAGTTGAAAACGGTTTACGAGGATGCCTTTTATCGCAGTCATCGATAAAGGGGAAAATCTCACGATCTGGCACCTTGACCGAACCGTTTCTCTAACCGATTCTAAAGAGGTTACGATTAATATAATAATCGCATACGAAGGGGGTTCTTCTAAGGTTTTCAATAAACAGTTAGAGGCCTCTTCGTTCATCTTATCTGCAGAATGGATAATTATCATTTTGTACTTCGATTCCAAAGGTTTCACATTCAGGACATCCTGGAGATATTTTAATTGCTCTATTTTAATTACCCGACTGTTTTTCTCAGGGACTATCAAAAATAGATCAGAAAAACTGTCACTGTCAATTCTCTTACAGTGACTACAGGTATCACACGCATCCACACCCGGATGTTGGCAAAAAATTGCTTTTGCTAATTCTTTAGAAAATAATGTTTTGCCTATACCCTCTTGACCAGCAAAAATATAAGCGTGTGCCAGATGATCACGTATAATGGCATTTTGAAATAATTTTACAACATGATCCTGACAAGAAATGATTTTAAAAGACATGAATTATATCGTCTTAAGTCAAACGTTACTGTTGAATTGAGCTGTAAATTTTTGGAAAAAGTTTTTTACCCCCCTTCATCTATCTCTGCGGAGATGGATGAAGGGAGATAATGAGTTGCGGTTATAGCATACGATGGATAAATATAATTTAAGAAAGGTTCCGCTATACATGTGAAACGCTAATCTTCCTCTTCCTCTTCCTCTTC
>JAUQXU010000453.1 GCA_030837935.1 Candidatus Brocadia sp. | reverse complement strand
AACATACACCTCTAGGGAGAAAATATCTAAAATCATCCATGAAAACTCAAAGATGTAGTGCCGAAAAATGAAGGGCGAAAATTGTAACCGCTAGGTATTACAAGAGATACGATTTTTGCTTGTTGAACTTGGGTTAAGTGTGACATGTCTCACTTTTTTCATGCTATGTGAATATCTCATTTGGTTTTTGTATAACTATAACTGATTATTATTTGGGTAGTTAGTACTAAAAACTCAATTAAATTGGTTTTTTCCCAATTTATGGCATTTTTTTTGATTACTTAATTTTAACAAATTTAAATTTCACTTGATAGTATCATGCTTTTTTTTCGTAGATTATTCACAATTATTAATAAAACGAAACCAGTTTTTCAAGGTACATCACGATAAAGGCAAACCCTGAGCGATCAGGGGACGCAAAGTAAAGGGCCTTTATAAGCCGTTTAAGCGGTTTAAATTGTTTCAACGGTTTCATGGAAAGACAGCCTTACTGCCGAAGATGTTTTTTAAAGAAATATCTTTACAGTAAGGCTTTTTTATTTTGAAAAGAATGATGATGAAACCTTTTCGTAAGCAGGCACTGCAAATGCGAGGCGGTTTGTCGTTGTTTCCATTGAAAGTTTATCAAAGGGGTTTCTACACGTCTGGTTTTGGTATTTTATGCAAAATGACATAGGTATTAATGTTATAAATGAAAGAAGTTGCAAAATGGAAGACAGGAATTTGTACCCATATGAAGCGCCAAGGATAATCACGTATAATGACGAGAAAGGATCCGAGGAATTCGGCTTGTCACAGACACGCTACATCCGGGGAAAGAATGCGCTTTATTATGCAATTGAAGATCAAAGAAAAGAAGTAAGAAAGCATGTGATGTGCTCCTTTTAAGGAATAAGGAAAGGGGAATTTATGAGCGATAAGGCTATAGTCTGTAAAGAGTTTATGACCGACAGCGTAAACAGTGAGATGTGTAATGCTTATGAAAAAATATCACTGCCTGTATATCCCAGTCTTTATGAAATCAAGACATTTTGTAAGACAGTAAACCATGTAAAATGTCCTGTGCATAATTTTTCTATTTTAATTAATTCATGCAGGATAGAGGCAGTGGAACCTGGTATTCTGGCAAATTTCCGGAATCAGGAATGAATATCTCGGTAGACTCATCGGGTTGCAATAAAGTTTTAAAGTTATTGTTTTGTGAGGTTATTAAGGATGTCTATTCCACGCTTAATGGTCTCATCTGTGGCAGCGTAAGAAATGCGGAAGTGGGTCCGGCGTTCAGAGAAGACTCCGCCGGGAATGATTAAGAGATTTTTCTGGATAGCCGCCGTCACAAACTCTTCATCGGTACCCCAGGGTACCTGAGGGAAAAAGTAAAATGCACCAGCGGGTTTTACCATGTGGTATTTGTCCTTTAATCCATCATACATCATATCCCTTTTCTTTTGATAGCTTGCGATGTGTTTACTTATATCTGTTCCTAATGAACGCGAGAGGGCATATTGGGCAAAGGAAGGGGCGCAGACAAAGGTGTATTGTTGCAGCTTGATCATTTCACTAATGATACTGGCTGGTCCAGCCGCATAACCCATTCGCCAGCCTGTCATGGCGAATGACTTGGAGAAACCATCCAGAACCAAAGTCTTTTCATAGTACCTGCCAATACTGTCAAATTCTTGATTGTAATCATAGTCGTGATATATCTCGTCTGAAATAACAAGGAGGCTGTGTTTTTTTGCCAGTTCTGCAACTTCCTTTAATTCCTCAGAAGTACATATTGCTCCTGTTGGGTTGGCAGGGCTGTTGATAACAAGTATTTTGGTCTTTTTTGTGATATGGGGTTGGATGCGTGCCGCCGTTAATTTGAAGTCCGGGTAGGTATCGATAAAAACTGGCTTGCCACCGCAGAAATTGGTCAAATGTTTGTAACTCACAAAGGCAGGATCTGGAACAAGCACCTCATCATCGGGATTGACCAGCACCATGCAGGCCAGTGTCAACGCCCCTGAGACGCCCGATGTGATCATAATGCTTTCAGCATTTACTCCACGTTCCTTCTGTAGCCGTTTGAGTAATCCATCTCGGAGTTCTGTTATTCCTTGTGTGACGGTATATTTATTGGTACCGTCTTTAATGGCTTTAATGGCCTCGGTTTTAATCTCCTCAGGAACGTCAAAATCCGGTTGGCCTATGCTAAGGTTCACCGGATTTTGCATTTTTTGCGCCAGGTCAAAGACCTTTCGAATTCCAGAGGAGTCAAGTTTTGACATCCTGTAGGCAATCATTATTTCTTGGTCTTTTCCTTGCCCGCAGAAGCGGATGCTTTGGCTTCAGAAGGTGCTCCTGCTGGTGTAGCTCCGGCAGTTGCTTCTGTCGTAGCAGCCTTTTTCTCTGACTTCGTTTTTCGTTTTTGCTTAACGGTTTTTACCTTGGGAATACCAAAAACTGACATCGTTGAGTCCCATTTCTCCTCTCCCTTAAGCAGTTTGATGCGCTCTGTCCTTGTAAATACGTTTCTGGGTCTCACCAACTTACCCTTCGTTCTTAAACTTTTATCAATACTCATGATTCCTCCTAAAATTCTATCTCATACGTACAGGATAACATCCCTCAAATGGTTTTTTATTTTCGTATTTGAACTCAGCTAGTGCCTTTTGTGCGTTGATTAAATCGGCATTATCAGCTTCTTCAAATTCCCCGACACAGATAAAAATTTCCTTGCCGGTATTAACAACAAATGCATCATAGCCTAACATGTTCTGGATTGTTTTTGCTACGTCTTTAGCCTTCTCAACATCTTCTTTGGTGTTTTTATAAGAAACTACGCGTAATGTCCATTTGTCTTTAATAATCGGCTTCGGTTGTTCAATTTGTTTTTCCGGTTTTATAGGAGCGGATTTGGTTATGGTTTTTTGCGGAACCTCCGCAATCTCTGGCTGTTTAAAGGCAGACTGTTTTGTATCTTGTGGTTCCAGCGTTTCTAACCATTCTTCTGCCCGACTCGTTACACCTTTATTGTACCCAACTTTGTGTCCAATAAAAAAACATGCTATTGATAAAAAAGTTGCCGCAATGGCGCCAATAATTAAAGTCTCTTGCCGCAATATCACCTCGTCTTTGCGCAAGGGCCGTTCTTCTTTTGACGAAGCAAAGACCGGTTTTGGGTATTTTGGTTTTTCCTTTATAGCAGGTTCTTCTGCGCTTGTTTTTTTGATCCACCCCAACGGATCTGATGTTGAGGTTGGTTTGGTAGCAGGGTTCTCATCCGGAATGAATGGTTTTGGCTGAATACTTACCTCCGCTGATTCTGTCTGGGATTTACTCTCGTCTTTTTGGATATTCTCTACCTTCTGTGGCGGTTTAAATATCTCAAAAAACTCCCTTGAATCACTTCCTTTGGTCATAAATTTTCTACTCCTGCTGGGATGATTTACTGAATTCGTAAGAATTTATTATCATGGGAGTTGTGCACAGAACACTCACTCGACAAATTTTATACTAACTATACTATAAAGTCAAGCGATTTATATCCTTAAAACATAATGCGTTGACAGAGATATAAATTGTGATATACTGCTTTTTTGCATGTGGTTTTGTTTTTGTCGTTAAGATTGTTATGGATGGACACATTTTCAACCGATTTGTACTATTTTACGGTAAAAACTATTTTCTTAATTATTTTCCCTTCATGACGATACTACCTTTGTAATAGTGATGGCTGGGGAATTTTGCTGCAACTATGCTGCTCTCTGTATGACATTAACCATTAAAGAAAAGATTGAACAGCTCCGCGACACAATACGATATCACGATCGAAGGTATTATTTAGAAAATAATCCCGAAATTACTGACTATGAATATGACCAGCTTATACAAGAACTCCAACATCTTGAAAAGACACACCCAGATCTCATTACAGCGGATTCTCCCACCCAACGGGTAGGCGGAGAACCCCTCACCCAATTCGCAACCATTGATCATAAGATACCCATGCTGAGTATCGACAATACATACTCAGATAAGGAGTTGAAAGAATTTGACCAGCGCATAAAACGCATGGCGGGAATCGATACTCATCGGGATATTGAATATGTTGTTGAATTAAAGATCGATGGCGTGGCTGTTACCCTGTGGTTCGAAAAAGGTTTGTTTGTGCGAGGGGCAACTCGGGGGGATGGTTTTAAGGGGGATGATGTAACGGCAAACTTAAGGACGATTCGCCAAATTCCTTTGAAATTAGAATCGCCGGACAGAAGGCAGAAAATCCCATCTGTCTTAGAAATTCGAGGTGAAATTTACTTGCCTAATAAAGAGTTCCAGCGGCTAAACGACGATCGGGAAGAAGCGGGGGAACCCCAATTTGCCAATCCCAGGAATGCCGCAGCGGGCACACTGAAACTGCTCGACCCTCGTATAACAGCAAAAAGGCGTTTATGCATTTTCGCCTATGCCATTGGGTATTTTGAGGAATTAGAACTTACGACGCATAGGGATTGTCTGGAGATGCTTCGGGGTTTTGGTTTGCCGGTAAATCCCCATACTCGGTTGTGTGAAAACATTGAGAAGGTCATTCAATATTGTAAAGACTGGGATAAGCGGCGCAGTGAACTTGATTACATGGTAGATGGAATGGTAATCAAGGTAAATTCTCTTGCCCTTCATGGTCGGCTGGGTGCTACAAGCAAAGCGCCGCGATGGGTTATTTCTTATAAATATCAGCCGGAACAGGCCATCACAAAACTTGAGGAGATTGATATACAGGTAGGGAAGACCGGAACGATAACACCGGTCGCAAATCTTACGCCGGTTCTGCTTGCTGGTACCACGGTCAGTCGTGCTACGCTTCACAATTTTGAAGAAATTTGCCGGAAAGACATACGGGTGGGAGACTATGTCGTGGTACAAAAGGCCGGTGAGATTATTCCGCAAGTTGTCTCTGTCTTAAAAGAAAAGCGCACTGGTAAGGAGCGGATTTTTCATGAGCCTGCGACGTGTCCGGAATGCAAAAGTACTGTTAGTAAAGACGGCGTATACTTGCGTTGCCATAACCCGCTCTGTCTATCACAGGCAAAAAGACGCATCCAATACTTTGCGAGCCGGCATGCCATGGATATAGAAGGGTTTGGCCCCGCACTCGTTGAACAATTGGTTGACAAAGGTTTTTTAAAAGATTATGCTGATATTTATTATCTTAAATTTGACGATTTGGTAAATTTAGAACGCATGGGTGAAAAGTCCGCGTCAAACGTAATGCATGCTGTAGAAGAAAGCAAAAATCGGGATTTAGACCGACTGATTTGCGCCTTAGGGATAAGTAACGTGGGTTTCCATACTGCAGAAGTTTTGGCGAATCACTTTGATTCCTTAGACACATTGGCAAATGCAACACAAGAAGAATTGGAAGAGATTTACGAAATTGGGCCTGTCGTGGCTGAGAGCATCGTTGATTTTTTTCGAAACGAGCATACACGGGATATCATCGAAAAACTCAAAGCAGGCGGGGTTAATACGAAAAAACTGGTAAGTCAGAAATTTGTGAAAAATCCTAAGGTCGCCGGGAAATCTTTTGTTATTACCGGCACATTACAAAAATACTCCCGTGATGAAGCGGAGGCGCTTATCAAGAACTCAGGCGGACGACTCATATCCAGTGTAAGCAAAAAAACGGATTATCTTGTTGTGGGTGAGGACCCGGGAAGTAAACTGGACAAGGCCAGGGAATTGAATGTTCATATCCTTGATGAAGAGGCCTTTGAAAAAATGATAAAATGAAAAAACACAAAAACTATGATTGCTTTTAAAACATGATTCAAAATTCAAAGGAATAACCCAAATGGAAAAAGTGATAAAAAATGCCCTAAAATCAGCAAAGGCAGATTACATAGAAATTAGAGTGCAGGAAGGCGTTAGCACGGGAATTACCTATGTGGGAAAAGAACTCGAAAGTATCGGTGAAAACAACACCTTTGGGGGGTGTGTAAGGGCATTGATTCATGGTGGCTGGGGATTTGTTGCCTTTAATGATATTGCGAACCTTCCGCGATACGTGGAAATGGCCTGTGAACAGGCACGATTCGTTGGGACAGAGCAAAGTCAGATTGCCCCGATACCGGTAATACATGACTCCGTGAAAACAAAGGTAGAAATTGATCCGGCAGACATTTCATTAACGGATAAACAGGCTATATGTAATAGATACAACAACATGATCCTTTCCTCGAAGCAGATACAAACCTCCAGTGTGCGGTATCTCGATTCTCATGGAACGGTATATTTTGCCAATACGGACGGCAGTTTTATTCTCCAGGAAACCATTTTTTGCGGCATTTCACTCCTTGCTATGGCGAGGGACGGAATGAATGTACAACAGGCCTATCATTCGGTTGGTGATTTGCGGGGTTTTAGCAATGTCCGGAATATGGAGCAAAAATGCGAAGAAGTAACGAAGCGTGCAGTTGACCTGCTTACAGCAAAATCAGTATCGGGGGGGAAGTATACCGTTATTGCTGATCCAAAACTTTGTGGCGTCTTTGTGCATGAGGCATTCGGACATCTCAGCGAGGCTGATTTTATTTATGAAAACAAAAAGCTGCGGGAAATCATGGTCATGGGAAAACGCTTCGGGATCGATGCACTCTCCATTGTAGACGATGGCTCTCTGGTTGGTGAGGCAGGGTACAATAAATACGATAACGAAGGTACCCCGACACAAAAAACCTATCTTATTAAAGACGGTATTTTAACGAGTAGACTCCATTCGAGGGAAACTGCTGCAAAGATGCATGAAAAACCAACAGGAAATGCACGTGCGATAAGTTATGCGCATACGCCCATAGTACGTATGACGAATACCTACATGGAACCCCGTAATTATACCTTTCAGAAAATGCTTTCCGAAGTTGATAATGGTATTTACGCCATTGGTGCCCTGGGTGGACAGACGAATATGGAAATGTTTACCTTCAGCGCGGAAGAGGCTTATATGATACGAAACGGGAAGTTGCAGGAAAAGGTACGGGATGTTGTTCTTACGGGAAATGTGTTTGAGACGCTCATGAATATTGATGCGATTGGGAATGATCTTCAAATTCACGGAGGCCTTGGTGGATGCGGTAAGGGAGGACAATCGCCGCTGCGTGTTAGTGACGGGGGCCCACACGTCCGTATACGAAATGTTGTTATCGGAGGGAGATAAATGGAAATCTTGGAACTTCTCGCATTCGCTAAAAAAGAAAATGCATCGGACATGCATATAAGCTCGGGGGAACCCCCCATGATCCGCATTCACGGGGATATAAGAAAGATTGACGTTCCGTTACTGAGTAAAGAAGAGGTGCATAAGATACTCTATGATATTCTCAACGATCAGCAGAGGAAAACGTACGAGGAACATCATGAGTTGGATTTTGCTATTGCGCTGGGTGATGCTGGCCGATTCAGGGTAAACGCCTTTTTGCAAAGCAGGGGAGAATCTATCGTATTCAGGACGATCCCCACTGCTATCCCAACCCTGGAACAACTGAATATGCCGAAGATTGTGAGCGATTTAACGAAAAAAAACAAAGGACTTGTACTGGTAACAGGACCTACAGGCTGTGGTAAATCGACTACCCTGGCGGCAATGATTGACCTTATCAATCGTGAAGAAAAATGTCATGTCCTCACGATTGAAGACCCTATCGAATTTGTACATCAGTCTAAGAATTGCCTCATTAACCAAAGGGAGTTGGGGCCGCATACCCATAGTTTTGCCAATGCTTTGCGATCGGCTTTGCGTGAGGACCCTGATGTTATTCTTGTAGGTGAAATGAGAGATCTGGAAACTATTTCCCTGGCGCTTACAGCGGCAGAGACGGGTCATCTGGTATTTGGTACCTTACATACATCCAGTGCGCCCAAGACAGTTGATAGGGTAATTGACGTGTTTCCACCGGAACAGCAGGAACAGGTGCGCACGATGTTTTCTGAGTCTGTTCAGGCCGTACTTACCCAGCAACTCATAAAACGAAAGGATGGGAATGGGCGTGTTGCAGCATTAGAGATCATGATCGGCACATCTGCAGTAAGAAACCTCATCAGAGAGAATAAGATTGCTCAGATACCGTCATCGTTACAAACAGGACGGCAATACGGCATGCAGACTATGGATCAGGCTATGATTGAACTTTGCCAGAAAGATTTGGTTACCAAAGAGGCAATCGAAAATCTGGTGAGCAGTCCGAGTGTTCTGAGTAGTATTAAATAGAACGCAAGCAGGAAGGAGTGGTGATATGTCATCCGGGCTCGTACATATGGAAATTACAGAACTCTTACAAGAAATGGTTCGTCTCGATGCATCGGATATTTATATCACCGTTGGTCTTCCACCGATGTATCGCAGAGAGGGTGTCAATACCTCTCTTGGCACAAAAAATCTAACCGCAGACGATACTCGTATACTGGCTGAGAAGTGTATGACTGAGAAACAAAGGAAAGATTTTTATGAAAAGATGGAGATGAATCTTGCCTTGTATTATCCGGAACTAGGTCGTTTTCGTGTAAATATCTTCTTTCAGCAAAGGAATATTGGCATTGTTATCCGGCAGATAAAAATTAATATCAGAACCATTGATGAATTAAACCTTCCTCAGATTTTTAAGGATGTAGCGATGACAAAAAGGGGGTTGGTGCTTGTTGTTGGTGCGACAGGGTCTGGAAAATCAACTACTCTTGCGGCAATAATTGATTACAGAAATACCAATAACTCAGGACACATTATTACGGTGGAAGATCCTATAGAATTTGTGCATCAGCACAAGAAATCCGTTATTACACAAAGAGAGGTTGGCATAGATACTTTGTCTTTTGGTGATGCATTGAAAAACACCCTGCGACAGGCGCCCGACGTTATACTCGTTGGTGAGATTCGTGATACAGAAACCATGGAATCGGCCATTACGTTTGCCGAGACGGGGCATCTCTGTTTAGGAACGCTCCACGCCAACAATGCTAATCAGGCAATAGAACGGGTCATAAATTTTTTCCCCCCGGAGCGGCACGAACAAATATATCTTTTGCTTTCGCTGAATCTGCGTTCTATCATTTCGCAACGGTTGGTGCCGGCAAAGGACGGGAAGCGACTTGCATCCTTCGAAATATTGCTTGACACACCCCGGATCAAAGACCTTATACTCAAGAAGCAGGTTGAAGGATTAAAAGAAACGATGTCAAAAGGGACACAGGAAGGCATGTTAACCTTTGATCAGTCGTTATTTAACCTATGTAAAGAAGGCAGGATTAGTTATGAAAATGCCCTTGCGTATGCTGACAGCGCTAATGACGTGCGTTTACGTATGAAAGCAGAAGGAATGGGTGAAGTGAAAGAAGACAAAGCAACGAGTTTTAAATTAAAGTGATGAAAAAGAGGTTTAATCGATGAATAAAATTGAAGAAAAAGTCTTGGAATTGGCTTTAAAACAAACCCCTTCCGTAGAGGTTCTTTATGACGAAGGCGAGACACGGTCGGTGAGTTTTGAAAATAATAAGCTAAAATATGTAAATACAAAATCCATACGTGGGATCGGACTCCGTGTAATTAAAGACGGGAGGATCGGATTCTCCAGTACCACCGATTTCAGGAAACCAGAGAAACTGGTTGCTAATGCCATAGAGAGTGCAAAGTTTGGCCAGACTGCCGCCTTTGAATTCCCTCCCAAAAAGAACTTTCCAAAGGTTGCTGTCTTTGATCAGGGCGTTGTAGACTATCCTATTCACAAATGTGTAGACATTGGGAAAGAGGCTATCGAGAAGGCATTGTCGGTAAATTCCAGTTACGAATGTAGTATCGGTATGGGAAAAGGGCATGGGATGCGAAGGCTCATCAATTCAAAAGGACTGGATATTTCCATTGATTCCACATCATTTGGCATAGGGATAGAAATATTAGAGGTTAAAGGACAAAGTTTACTCTCTATCGGGGAAGGGGAAAGCTCAAAGGGTCTTGTTACCAACCTCAATAAACATGTTGACAAGGCATTGAAAGATTTAAAACTTGCACAAAAGGAACTAAAGCTAAAAACGGGGGCTTATCCTGTGGTGGTTACGGCAAAGGCTATGGGGAACTTGCTTGCGACTTTTGAAACCGGTTGCAATGGTAAGCTGGTTCAAAAGGGCGCCTCACCCCTGACTAATAGATTGGGAGAAAAGATTATCGATGAGCGGGTTAATATATATGACGATGCTACGATTGATATGGCCGATTCCAGCTATCCTTGGGATGGAGAGGGCATACCGTCCCAGCGTACGCCGTTGTTTGAACGAGGTATCTTGAAAAATTATCTCTTTGACCTGCAAACGGCGGGAATAATGAAATTGATGTCTACCGGGAATGGCGGCAGAAGTTTTTCTTCCCAACCTTCTCCGGGTAATTCAAATATTGTGGTTGAACCTGGCAATATGCCTTTTGAAGTAATGATAAAGGATGTCAAATATGGTGTGCTGGTGGATCAGGTGCTCGGGGGCGGTCAAAGCAATATCCTGGCAGGCGAATTCTCCGTAAACATTGATCTCGGTTACCTCATTGAGAATGGTGAAGTTGTGGGTAGGGTAAAGGACTGCATGATTGCGGGAAACGTATTTGAAGAATTTAATAACATAGTAGCAATCGGCAATAAGGCAGAATGGCATGGTTCTACAAAAGTCCCGCCATTTTATTTCAAGGCAATGAATATTGCTGGAAATTAGTAATTTTTATTTTATTTATGAGGGTTGCAGGGTGGCATGGACAAACCTTGTCCCTGTATATTTTGAACAGGGATTGTTTGTCCGTGCTTAACTGGCTGTTAAGGAATTTCAATAAAAAATTATTGAAGCACGAAAGGTTTATAGGAAAAGGTGTGATCTCCCACCCGCACCCTGCGGCTATCGAACAGGGCCATCTCCGGCCAGCGATTAAAGGGGAACAATGGACAAACTTTCGTTATGACCGTATAATTCTTGACCCCTTACCTTCACAAGAACATATTCAGTGCTTACCCGGCTCAAGTGTCTTACCGGCACGAGCAGAAATCATGTATGCCTCTAATGCCTTCATCTTAGGATCATCCTCTGATAAGGTTTTACAGGTTTTCATGAATGCTCCGTTCTCTTGTCAGAGTAGTATACTTACTCGTGACAACTTTTTGGAGTTCTATTTTACCTAAAAACCCCTTATTTTTTATGGTGTTGAGAAAGAACTATTATGAAAATTTACCCACATAAAACTTAGAAGACCCTATTTATTTTATTTATTCTTTGCTTTGTTACACAATATCTGATATT
>JAUQXU010000452.1 GCA_030837935.1 Candidatus Brocadia sp. | reverse complement strand
GTAAGTCAGTTTTCCAAAGGATATGGCAATTAAGAGTAAATGCGAAGATGGGTAAAAATATTAAGTATCAGATTCCAAAAGCTTTTGAAGAATTAAATGGGGTATTATCACCATTTTTGCACCATGTTAAGAATGTAAAAGTAAATAAACTCGTTACTTCTTCTATCAAAAAAGAACGAATACCATCCAAAAAAGAGGCTACAAAAGATACGCCATTGGAACTTGAGGGAAAAATTGATTCTCTTGATACCAAAAATGGGACAGGAACTATTTTCGCCTCTATAAACGGAACAAAAACATACGTGCAGTTCAATCAAAAGGATGTAGAGCATTGTGCTCAACTTTCAAAAAAGGATTGTGTCAAGATTTTCTTACATAAAAAAGAATTATATAGTAATTTCCCAAAAGCATTTGCTGTCAGAAAGATTACTAAGTAAATTCTCAGAACAATAAACAAAGAATTTGTACAGAAACCAGACCAATATGCATATAGCCTATCTCTTCACATCTCAAAAATTCGGTTTAGATTTAGTCCTAAAACAGCTTGGTATTGAACCGGTAATTAAAGTTTTATCCCCTGACAAAAATGGGATAATGAAAAAGGAGTTGAATAGGTTAATCAAAAAGATATTAAACTCCAAACCCGATGAATCCCTCTTAATCTTTTACGATGACGAAGATGCTATCAGTCTGTTAGAAGAATTCAGGTTTAAATATTCGATTGCCTCATCCTTCCTGATACTCTCCTTTACTACACAAGATAAGATCGAAAAAAGATTTACCATGTCACCCAGGACAAACAGACCAATAATGAGCTTCGGGAAAGGCATGTACCACCTGCAATTACCCGCCAAAATAGACAAACTCAGAGATATTCTCAGAGAGGCAGTACCCGTTGAAACAACAGGGATGGATTATGTTAAAGACGAGTATGGTTACTCTTTAACATATCAGAAAGATGCTAATTTCAGGCATAGATGTGCAAATCTTGCAAGTGCAATAAGGATACTTCAGGGTGCGTATTATACAAGTGATATAGGAAAGCCAGATTATCTATCAGCTATTGAATCTATAAAACAACGTTCAAATAAAATACCAGGGCTTAAGTCTTACGGGGAAATAATAAGCAGTTATCTTGATAGCTTTGATGATGGAAAACAATGCTTATCACCGGGTATTTATATCTCAAAATCCTTAAAGCCTACGAGGATATTGCTTCTCGATGATGAGGCGATTACTTCCGGATGGGATATTGTTTTAGAAACTGTTTTTAATAAACAGGATTACTCTATTTCTTCAGGAACTGATAGAGAAAAATGTATCAATGAAATCGAATCGAAGGAAGAACTAGATTTTGATATCCTGCTCCTTGACCTCATGATGCCTGATTTACCTGAGAGAAGTATCCACCTTATAGAGAGAATGACTGATAGGCATCCGCATATTCCAATTATCGTATTTTCAGCCCTTACCGATCTGCCCTATTTCAGGAAATGCCAGGAAGCCGGTGCCTTTAACTACTTTGCCAAAGAACTCGGTTCTGATGATAGAGATCCAGAAAAATATTACCAAAAGCTTAAAGAAATACTCTCCAATGCGATAAAATTCAGAGAGAATCTTACCAGAAAAAGTGAAAAGGGCTACACTCATAAGATTGAAGGAAATCCTTACTTTAATTGCTCCTATGAGGAAGTTAACAATCAATGGATCGCCCGTTTTGCTTATAGAGTTGAATCAGTAAGGGGCGTGCCCTCTGAATCTCTGGCAAAAGAGGTTGATAAGTTAAAGGATATTCAGAATAGGCTTTTATTGTGGCTTTGTAAACAATCTGCCGATGGAAGAGCTTTGAGTTTACGCCTTCAGAGTTTTCCAGATGAGAAAAGATTCGAAATGGTATTTGTTGGAAAAACAACAGGAAATACTATTGAAGAATCACAAGAAAAGGCTCGTAGTTTCTCAAAGGATTTATGGAATTATCTGCGGATGTTTGCCCCAATTTATAGATATGTCCCTGTAAAGAGAGAAACAGAATTCTTAATTCTTATAGATGACTTTAAGATTAGCAATATATTTAGCATAAAACGGCGCAGATTTGAAATTAAGCCCAATAAGAGCGATTGCTTTGAGTGGTTTTATCCTATCTTTTCAAATTCTAATTCAAATCTCCTTACCACAGTAAAGCAAGTAATGGCCATGAAAGAGCCTTCTGTTATAGGGTTAACGCTTGCTCCATGCGATTGTAGAGAGATTATTTTCGATAGGATTAAGGAAATTAATCGCCTCAAGAATATTCCTATGATGGGGTCATCTTCAGGAGAGATAGGCTTCTTGGCAGATTCAAGAAAGAATATGCAGGAGGAAAATCTCACCCTGGATTTTATTACGCCAGAGGAGATGGACAATGCATTCAATGGTATTAGCAATGAACTAAGATCAAGTAGTGAAGGTGGTTTTTTATACCATTTTTTTATTGCCTCAGATAACCCAATACCAGTATCTCTTCTTGAGAATATACGATACGATTATCTGGGAGTTGAAAGCACTGCTGAATTTGTTGATAGTACTGTTAACAAGGATACAACTATACCATCAATAAAATATAACGAGATCCCTGTAACAGCAGGTGATGGTAGTGCCAATTTATTACAAGATTTTATAGATTTTTCCCAGGCATCTGTCTTGTTTAAGTTACCATTCCCGGATGCTGATGGAGTTCCAGGTATTGAAGAGGATAGAACAAAGATAGTTGAGTTACCAAGGCAATATCGACGACCATTAGAACGAGATTCTTTTCTTCTTGCAGAAGGTTTTAGGGAGGATAGGGTTGAACCCATATGTATAACTGATGTGGATATTAATAAACATTTATACATTTGTGGAAAGACGGGCAGTGGCAAATCTACACTTCTTTTACGGCTCATATTATCGGTAATTGAGAAAGGTGAAGGACTATGCCTGATTGACCCTCATGAGGATCTTGCGGAAAGGTTACTTGAAAGAATTCCGGAGGAAAGGGTTAATGATGTAATATATTTCAATCCGCGTGATGAAAGGCCCATAGGAATAAATCTTCTCGAGAATGATGGTTCTGAAGAAGAGCAGGATATGATTGTGCAGGAATTTGTTGCGATGATGTTTAAACTGTTTAGTACAGAAAGCATGGGTCCTGTGTTTGAAAGAGGGATGAGAAATACCCTGATACTTTTGCTGGTAAATAGTCTGACATTAACGAATTTTTCAAAAATATGGCATGATACAGATTTTAGAGAGAAATGCTTAAAAAAGTTAAATACGACCTCACCAAGAGATAAAGATGTTGATGATTTTTGGCGAAAAGAGAAGGAAAAATGGAAGGGAGATTTGGCTGATATGGCCACGTATATTATCAGCAAATTCGATAGAATAAACAACGTAAAGACTATGCGTTCTATTTTAGGAGCAAAAGAATCAACTATTGATATGAGTGAAATTATGAATAAAGGTAAGATATTGATAGTAAGCCTTCCGAGAGGACTCATAGGAGAGATTAACGCAAATATACTAGGGATGATTATCTCAACAAAAATCAGACTTTCTACATTATCACGTTCTTCTGTGCCAACGGCGGATAGAAGGCCTTTTTACTTGTTTATTGACGAATTTCAGAATTTTGTCTCTACCAGTGGACTCAGTTATTCAAAGGAAGGATACGATGAGACATTCACCTCTATGGTGTCAGAGGCGCGAAAGTACAAAATTTCATTGATCCTTGCGAATCAGTATCTCGAACAACTTGGAAAGGCGATGCGTAGTGCATTATTTGGAAATATAGGATCGCTTATTGCATTTAAGGCTGGAGTTGAGGACAGTAAATATTTACAGGAACATTTTGCGAATAAAATAAGCGCAGATAATTTCAGGACAATCCCGCTCTACCACGCCTATGCCAGTCTGCTTATGGATGGCGAGTTGTTACCACCCCTTACCATAAAGACCATACCAATTGAAATTATGCCGGCAGATTTTAAGAAGAGGGATAGAATTATAAGACAATCAAGGGAAAGATACGGCATTAAAAACGAATAGTAAACACTATAATGTTTAACAATGTAAAAAACCAATCTGGAATCATCCTCATTGTGCACCCTAATGGATACATGAGAAAAGCGCTAATTATGGTGCTTAAAAATTACTGTAAAAATGTTTTAGAAGAGCGCGGATGGCAAGATTTACCCATCAGAGAAATTTCCTCCATTGGCGGAATCATAGCCTTTGAAGAAAAGGATAATATTGAAGTGCTTATTACCCATCTCGAGAGTGTGTCTCCAGACTCCAGGGATATTGCCCACATTCGGCAACTTAGAATGGATGGGATGCGTGCCCCTCTTATTGCTATGTCCTTCTCTGCATTAAATTCCCATAAAGTTTTTAGCGAAAAAGGACATCGATTGTTAGTTTATCCTTTTGAATTAATTCTGTTAATGGAGATTTTGCAAAAAATTAAGCCTTTGGAAAAAAGAGCAATAAAAGGCTTCGTACAACGGGTCTTCTGCGACGTAAATTATTTGGAAACTCTATTTAACGCTATAAGTCATTCCGTAGGACACAAAAAATGGAATCAAATAGAAATGGATATAAAGCAGATAGAAATATGTTTTGGTGACAAAGTTGAATTAGGACTTAAGGAAATTAATAACCTGTTTATAAAAAAAATATGTGACATTCAGGATTGGCAAAAATGCTTTGGCCAGATAAGGAGAGAAATATTATGTCATACAGAATATTAATTGTGGATGATGAAGTATCACAATTTAACCGGTATGCGGAGGTTTTACAAGCATACAAAGAACTCCAGTTGAAGCATGTCACTAACGGTCCAGATGCTATTATTGAAATTCAAAAAAATCCTCCAGACATTATTTTCCTTGATCAAGTATTTAATACTGGAAATGTCGAAATTAGAAAATTGTACGGAGTGGACATCAACGGCAAAATTGGAGAACATGATGAAGATACTAATCCGGAAGATATTAAAAATGACGAGCTAAAACAAGGGCTGTATATTCTAAAGATGATCCGTAACCTGGAAATTAATACTGAGCGCAAAATTTCAATAATATTTTGCACGCAGTATGTTGATAATAGTGCAAAAATATGGGATGAAGCAAATAAATGTGGAGCGCAGGACTATATTTCAAAAGATAGGATTACAAAAAACGAATTAGTTTCTGTGATTGAAGAGTATTTATTTATTAAACTTATAACAACGGAAGAAGTTATTGAGAATCTAATTAATATTCACGAAATTAAAGATATTAAAGAAAAAGGGGCTTTAGTAAGTGCTTTATATAGGGCCGCAAGTAAGAGACGTCGTCGCAAAGTTTTATTTATAGAGGCTGTTCTTAACAAACTTCCCAAAATCGCTCCTACATTAGGGAAGCTCTCAAATGCAATCAATGAGATAGAGAAAGATGTGATGTGTAAACATGAAGCAGTGGCACCGTATGAAATTCTCCAGTGGGTGCTTACAAGGATAGATTATAATGGAATCCCAAAGGATAGAAAAGATTGGCAATATGTTAGTCGTAATCCTGTTCGTTATATATTCCAAGCTAAATTAAATAATAAATACTTTTTGTTAAAAATCGTTCATCCGAAATATTCCAGAGAAACTGTTAATTTTGATACTACTGTTACACAGCAAGGAGTTTTTCCCGTGAGACTCTTTCCCAGCTTTGAACTAAAACAAGATGATCCAGATTGGGAAGGAACCCATGTGTTGGCTTATCTGGAAGAAGCGGAGACGACAAAAACACTTCATGAATACATTGGAGAATCTTATACAAAAGTGCCAGTGGATGCAAATAGAATTCAGGCAATTCTTTCTGATTATGCTAATGTCTTAAAAAAAATTGAATCTACAGGTCATGGAATGATAGATATAGATTCCTTATATATCTCAGAAACAAATATGATAGAGTCAGTAACGTCGATTAATAATTCTGTGTGGATTAGCGATTTTCCCTTATGGAATTGCGTAAAAGATGACGGAAGAAACAAAATAGAAGGATTAACCCTTCAAGACCGCAAAAAACGCGACTTGCAGTCACTTGGTATTGTAGGTGATACACTTCTTACGGGTCATGCAGGTGGAATTGAAACGGTGGGTAGGGGTGAAATATTTATTGATTTTCTCAGACAATGTGCTACCGGGGATTGGAATCTGGAAAAGGAAATTCCAGTTCCTCCTGTCAATGCTCGTTTTATCCATTGTGGAAATTTTGCTTCAAATTTGGAAAAGGGTTTTTTTTATAATATTAAAAAAGTGATGTTAGAGCGGAATGTTGAATCATTCATTTTTTTAAACGCAAGAATCAGATTGAAAACTGGTATTCCAAATGATGTTGATATACTAGTAGTTTTCAGGAATAAAATTGTTTGGATAGACGTCAAAGGTTCTCAATATTACAAAGGTACAGAACAACTTCCAAAACATGCGACTAATTTAATAGAAAAATTACGACCTATTTATTTCCCATGTGAAGCATATCTTGTGATGGATAATAATGATTTCCGTAAGTTAGAACAATCATTAAATCCCGCTGAAAAAAGTTGTGTATTTGCCTTTGATACATTCATAAGAAACAAACTATTTGCAGATCCCGAGACGAGTAGACCAGCAAGTTTTCAGAATTTTGGCCAAGTATATGATATTTTACGGAATATGATTCTATCAACTACCGAAAGTGTTTATGAGGAAACACAAGAATTTCAAACAACTTATGGTAAAGTAATTTCTCAAAAAAGGGAAGATGAATATGATGAGTTACTAACCGACAAATATTATATTAGACGTTACTGCGTTGGTCATATTACTGATAGATATCTTGATAGCAATGATATTCGTTTACTTATAGAACAAGCAATAAACGAAAACTTAATAATGAAACAATTACAATCATCGAACTTGCTCTTACCAATAGTTGTCATGGCAGTAGGTGCAGATAATCGGCAGGTAGGATTGGATATCGCTCTTTCAAACTCACCGGATGGTGCAAGCGTAAGATGGCTTTATAAGGTTTACTCGAGACCTAACGAAGGTACTGAATGTCTGTTGTCAATAATGGAACGTGTAAATAATATCTCAAGAGAAGAAAAGGAGAAACTTTTATATCATTATCTTAAAGCTGCGGATGCTTTGCTAAGAATAAAGGGTAGATTTCAATTTGGAATTGATGAAAGCTCACTTAAAATATTAGAAATAGGTAATCAATACACAGGGATAATAGAACCAAAATTCAATATGATAATTGATAAAAGAAGTATTCTCATGATCATCGATGTGCTCAATAATGGTGAAAATAAGATACAATCTTATAAAGATGAAATAGTTAAATCAACCACTGTACTTGAGACTACAATAGAGATGCTGATTAATAAGCTATCTCATTACAATAGAGATGAAGGTTATCTTAATAAAATCAAAAATGATACAGAGAAAATTATTGCCGATGTTAAAACTTTTAAAAGTGACAATCTAAATGAAAATATTATGGAAATCATGAAAATTGTAAGAACAATAAGAAACGATGTAACAAACACAAAAAAAAATCGGCAAATTAATACAATAGAAAATATTGTAAATAAAATTAAAAATGACGTTGGGATATTAAAAAATAGTAAACCCATTTCTAATCAACCTCATCAAAATCAACAACAGAAAAATACTCCAGTTGGCCAATCACTGAATCATCAGGTGGAAAAGGATAGAGCCGAAAGTATCGGTATCAAACAACCTGTTAGCACACAAAAACCAACGTCTTCAGTACAGGAAACTACTCCAGTTGATCAATTACAAGATCCTCTGAAGAAAAATGCTGAAGCAGAAAGTAGCGGTATCAAACAGCCAGAGAAACAATCCCATGGAAGAGTAGAAGGCATTATAAAATTACTAGTATTTTCTGTTGATTTTAATTTTGGTAATGGAGAAAAAAGAAGAGAACAAGTGTGCTGTAACTTTATAAATAATATACAAATTGGACAATCAGTAAAAATAGGGTATCCTGAGCAGAGTAGTAAGGTATATAGTGTTACGATATGGATTTTAAATGAGCAACAATACAATACTGCAAAAGACGTTCAAGATGTAAATATTGCCAGTGAACCAGTAATGCAATATGGTTCGATTATGTTTCAAGGGAAAGGATATATATTTAAAATAGTTGATATTTCCCCAGAGGATCTAAAAGGATTACACGCAGATTGCAAAGTTTCTTTTATCCCAATGACAAATAGTATTGCTACGGCGGTAAAAGTAATACCGAGCTAAATCTCGTGCCGAATTATTCGGCACAAATGAAGTCACGAGAATATTACCCTGAACCACCCATGTAACTTGCCTCTATTTGTTAAATTTCCTTCTATCCGAACTTTTTACCACAAAGCAAATAAATCACTCCCCAATTTTAGCCGCATTTACCCTCAGAATAATTTATTTGTAAACTTCATCTTTTGCAGACCTGGTTGAAGATTTGTTATGAGTCAATCTCGTACAGATTATGAAACAATAACAAAGACACTCCCATTACAACATTTCTTATAAACCCGCACTGAATAAAACTCCTAAATACCCTTGTAAACACAGGCAATATTGCCTGCCTATAGAATATTTGTTCTGTTTTTTTAATTTGGTACGCACCATGCTTAATACATGAAACGAGGAGCGGAATAGGTGATAACCGAAACGCGAGATGCAGAAATTAGTATACTTTTTGTATTTCATCTAAATGAAAGGGGGTGGTAGAGATGGGTCTAGATTAGTAGTGCTTACTGTAAGTATTCGGATTATTAACTATTTTACTTATAGAGAGGGGGTGATTGGGATGGGTTGGGGTGATTAGCTGTATTGCTGTGGGGCCATGGTCATTGTGGACATGGCTTCACAGTAAACAGTGAATAAATAGAAAAGTGTAGAGTGGAGGTAGTCGCTCAAATCGTATCACTATGTATTGTTCATTTTGAATTTTATTAAATCATTAACTTTTTTAGGAGGAGAAACCCATGAAGACAACAAATATCGAATTATGTCGTTCTTGTGTTGATTGTAAGGAGTGTAGAAGTGGGGGAAAGCCCAGGAGTATCCAGCTGGCTCATTGCACGAATAAAGACGGCGTTATGGAGAGAAGGCAGGGGCGGGGAGACCCCGTGGATGGCAGTGCATGACGGGAATAGCCCTCAAGTAGTACCGCGAATCTATACCATCTCTAACTCTTATAAAGGAAACTGAAGAATATGACCAATACATATTTTATCTGTCCCCACTGCGGCAATAACCGTGAGTTCGCGGTATTTACGAGCAGCTATCGTGTCGTCAGCCAATCACCGGAAGTGGGGATAAGAACAGAAGAAAGCGATCCGCTCCCCAATCTCAGGAAAGAAGATAACTATATTGAATGCCCGAAATGTTCCCAAAGGTTTGAATATGACAGTGCGGTAACTATTGGCAAGAGATACATCCAAACCACCCGAAAACTCCAAAAATATCCACAGCATCAGTCAGCAATATTCTAACCCGAACGGGTCAGAAAAGAAAATCTTTACTCACACAAAGCCACCAGGACACAAAGATTTATTCTTTGAGACTTCGTGTCTTCGCGTGATGACCTCTCTTATTCAAAAAACAATATCCTTTGTTATATTTTTCTCAATCCTTGTTATGTAACGATAACGAAAGATTACTGGATAACGATGATCCGAAAATATTAAGAATTTCATAATAACCTTAAACCCCTTGATAAATCAGGCATTCCAGTCATTAGTAAAAATAATTATCGGTTTTATACGTCTTGGCATTCACCATGCGATAAGGTAGGTTGCGGATTAGGGAAACCGAAACGCAGGCCAGCGGGGGAGACGGTGATGGTCTCCCCCTGGCCACAGCATCCTTCCCGCCCTTGTTGGGAGAGGGCGGGAGAGGGTGCGAGACTTCAACTTGTTTATTTCGTTCACCCATATTTTTGAAAGGAGAAAGACATGTTAAGTAAATACAACATTTGTTTGTTATCACTCTTCATCGCAGGTTTGGTGGGTGGATGTGTATCAACATCAGGGAAGGATACCTTGCTGCGGTCAGGCTATGCAGACCTTGATACCGG
>JAUQXU010000451.1 GCA_030837935.1 Candidatus Brocadia sp. | reverse complement strand
AACCGCCGGATGCGGAGCCGCATGTCCGGTGGTGTGGGGATTGGGAGGCGTTAATCTACGACCTCCCGATTACCCGATTAGCCATAAAGTTCTTTCATATCCGCATCTTTGAAATGATAACTTGCTGCAAGTCTTTTAAGTTCAGGTTTGTTTTCCAATGTTATTAGAGCTTCTTGGTAGATATTTGAATATGAAAAAATGAAATGAGCCATTATGAGGAGACACACACCGTGCGTATTTTCAACGTGCTCACGCTGTAATACAGCGGTATCTGTTTGATTGATTTGCAGTAAGCTTAAACCTCCTGAATGGGCATAGTCACAAAGATAACAATAAACTCCCTCAAAATATTTTTTGTGAAAAGATGCCTCAACGGCTAAATCCACCCATTGCTTACCAAGCTTCCATTTCCCAGCGTTCGCTTGTTTTTGAAACTCTTTGTTCCTCGCTTTAAAAATTGGCGATGCCTGAATCTTGCTTCTCAGGTCTTCAATTAATGGCAGTTCGCTCTGAACTTTTCGCTTCCCTTCGTCCGTACATACAGGTGCCCTTTGCTTTGCAAGAAAACCGCTTAACTCCCACACCGCATGTCTGAACGCCTTTTCTTCATACGAAGGGGCTGCAATGAAAATATGGTGAAACGTAAGGAAGGTTTCTAGGCAAGCTCTTATAAGAATAATGACGGATGAATGATCGGTATATGCAATCGTGTGGGCACCGACATTTTCAATTCTGGTCCCATAAGAAAGGTACAAAATTGACCCGAGGTGTTGGAGCAACTTCCCAGCGAAGGGCTGTGTATCAGTAAGCCATGATAATTCTGAAGGCGCAGTTTTACCTTTTACACTTTCACAAACATCAATAGTCAGACCCAATAGTGCTTTGAAATCATCTTCGTATCGCATTGTCTCTCATTTACATTTATTTTTGGCTAACGACCAAGCCCACCTGTCGCTATGGAGTGCAGCGGAATAGCGGTCAGGTGAAGCGACTTGTTAGACAAATTCAAATATCTATCTTGTTACTATCAGAGCCTCTTGCGCTTCGCGAGGTAGTTGGACAAGAATGAAATAGGACTGGGGGTAAAGATAGTCTTCACCTGATTCGTCAATAACTCTAATATATCCTTCCTTTTCGGCATCGTCGTCTGGAAGGACTTGATAAATCTTGCGTATTTCCAAATCCTCACAGTCTTTATTTCCTATACAAAGCGCAAATGTCTGATTTCCCTTTTCTCTTCCCATATTTTTAACCTAAAAACCTCTTGATTTTCATTTTCTTTCTGCCAATGCCATGTGCTTCGTACCAGTGTAACTCGGCATTACATATCCTTCCGTTTTCAAGACGAACTTTTCCAATACCTTTAAGCTTGCGCCAGCGACCATGACCAAATTGTTTCTGAATCCGCATTATATCTCGTATTCTTCCCCCTATGGCAATGGTTTCAATATCCTTAATTTCTTCTATTATCTCAAAATACACAGGATATTTCACCCTTATAATTTATAGTAAACGCAATTAATAAATAGGTATAAATTGTTAGCTATCTCACTAAAATTGGTTATTACATGTCAACTGATTTATTTCGCTTAGTATACATGCCTAACAATTATTAGACTGGTCATTATAACCGCCCCCGGCATGCTGGGCGGTCAGTCTATTACGCCGGTATTTTGGATATAAAAATCTCATTATCTCACTTACCTCCTTTATGTTGCGCAGAATTGTTATGAAAAGCACGGAATGTGTCAATGAAAATTAGACACTTTATTAATGAGTTTAGTGTATTTCCCCACAGGACAATTCCTGTTTAGGTTGATTAATCCAGGCAGCCACAGGCAAGCTTGGAGGTTTAGGTAATTTTCCTTTGAACCGTTCAG
>JAUQXU010000450.1 GCA_030837935.1 Candidatus Brocadia sp. | reverse complement strand
TTCAACAGAATTACTGATCCTGTATCACAAAGTTAGCGCCATCATCTTGCGATGCTATGTATGAGCCTACAGGACAAAGTACTTTACTGTCCGATTCGCAGCGTATCAGTATCTTCCATAGTGACTCAAGGTTCTCTTTCTCGTGTTCGGTTTCCGGAATTATTTTGATCCTCGTCTTGCTTTCAATTGAAATTCTCATGTAATAGCTCCTTTCTACTTTTATCCAGTTTATTATAATTTTTTGCAGACCATAGATAGTATCAACAGATGATACTTTAAAAAACACCAATTTAAATGAATATTGTCACATATTCAATCTTCTTTTTAGCTTAAATCCCGGTTTTATTCATACCGGAGCGCCTCAATGGGATTCAGTCTCGATGCCTTCCTGGCCGGATAATAACCAAAGAAGATACCAACCATATTTGAAAAGAGAAAGGCAACGGCGATAGACGGCGAAGATAGTAACGATGGCCATCCGCCATAGTAAGAAACCAATTTTGACGTGAAAATACCAAAAATTATTCCGACTATCCCGCCAATAGAGCTAAGAACAGTAGATTCTATCAGAAACTGGAAAAGGATATCATTTTCCCTGGCACCGACTGCCATCCTGAGGCCAATCTCTTTTGTCCTTTCTGTTGTGGAAACCAGCATGATATTCATAATGCCGATGCCACCTACAAACAGGGATACTAATGCAATACTACCAAGGAGGATAGTCATCGTACGGCTTGTTTCCATTACCGTTGAGGCAAATTCTACCTGACTGATAACCGTGAAATCATTCTCTTCATTAGGTCTCAGCCGGTGGCGTTGCCTTAGGAGAGAAGTAATTTGTTCAATTGCCTCAAACCGTGACTCTGCCGTGATCGTTGAAGCAAGGGCATAACCAATATGTGTAACCCCCAAAATCTTTCTCTGTACGGTTGTGTAAGGCATGAGAACCATGTCGTCCTGATCCTGGCCTGTAGGTGATTGTCCTTTGGCGCTCAGTACACCGATTACCTTAAAGGGTATATTTTTTACACGAACCCACTTGTCAACAGGATCCAACGTTCCAAAAAGGTTGTTTACAACGGTCCGCCCCAGGACGCAAACCTTTGCCATGATATTCACGTCCTGCTGAGTGAGAAATCTCCCGTTTTCTAATTGCCAGTTTCGTATAATCTGGTAGTCAGGTCCTGCCCCTGACACCCCGGTTGTCCAGTTCATATTACCGTAAACAACCTGCGTGGTTGTCCTGATACCAGGCGAAACATGAGAAACAGTACCACATTCCTTTCCTATAGCAAAGACGTCTTCTGCTGTTAAGGTAATGGTTCCTGTAGTACCCCTGGCAGCAGCATGTGTGGTGCTAATAGGAATAATAATGAGGACGTTTGTACCCAAACTCTCCAGTTGTTTTTCGACAAAGGCTTTGGCGCCTTGCCCGATACTTACCATAACAATCACAGCGCCAACACCAATGACAATACCGAGGATCGTCAGGGAGGAACGTAACTTGTTCCTCATAATTGCACGTAAAGCTATTTTAAAAAGCGCCGTCATAGGTGGAATAGTTTCGTTAGTTATAAAATCATGAAGCTGTTTCTCTAGGTGCCTGTACCACAGGCGTGGCGGAGGATGGAGAAGGAGTGTCGCTTAACACCTTACCGTCTTTGAGAACAACAACCCTGCGGGCGTATCCGGCAATATCGGTTTCATGGGTAACAAGCACAATGGTAATACCCATGTTATGGTTGAGGTCGGTGAGTACGTTCATGACATCTTTGCTGGTAGTGCTATCCAGGTTTCCCGTTGGCTCGTCGGCAAGGAGTATAGTAGGATCATTAACGATGGCCCGTGCAATGGCAACACGCTGCTGTTGTCCACCGGATAATTGATTGGGATAATGTTTTTGAAGCCCCTCAAGACCCAGAATGCGCATCATCTGATGGATCTTATCGATGTCTCTTTTGGATATTCTCTTACTATAAATAAGGGGTAGTTCGATATTTTCTACTATCGTAGTTCGGCTGAGCAGGTTAAAACTCTGGAAGACAAATCCTAGTTTTTTATTCCGAATCTCGGCCAATTCATTTTTCGAAAACCGGGAGACTTCGACATCCTCCAAATAATATTTCCCCCGTGTGGGACTATCAAGACATCCGAGTATATTCATCAAGGTCGACTTGCCTGACCCCGATGCCCCCATAATAGCCACAAATTCGCCTTTTTTAATAGCCAAAGATACACCATTTAGGGCCGTGACCTTAACATCCCCCATGGTATATATCTTGTAAACGTCCTTCAATAATACGATATCCTGCATGTTTAATAACGGGACGCCCTGCCCCACGGAACTCTTTGCTGACCTTTTTCAGCCGTCTTAGGAAGAGTCTCACCAATCACGACCTCCTGACCTTCTTTTACATCACCTTCCAGGATTTCGGTAAAGCTATCATCGCCTATTCCCAGTTTCACAGCCACTTGTTTCAATTTCCCTTTGTCTAACACCCAAATATGCAAGCCGGTTTTTTTTGCAAATTTCCTGTCAACAAGCGCTTTCCTATCTACATCACCTTTTAAGATTTCAGAAGGGGTATACCGCAGTGCGGCATTGGGAACCCTCAAAACATTTTCCGCACTGGCTACCAAAATGGATGTATTGGCCGTCATGCCAGGCTTGAGTTTGAGTGATGAATTATCAACATTAATTATCGTATCATATGTCACAACATTTTGAAAGATAATGGGTGACATACGTATCTCGGAGACCTTGCCCTCAAAAAAATCCTCTGGAAAGGCATCTACCGTAAACTTTGCATTCTGTCCTACCTGAACCATGCCGATATCGGCTTCATCGACATTCGTATTGACCTGCATATGAACCAGATCCTCGGCAATGTTAAAGAGCGTGGGGGTTTGAAAACTGGATACAACGGTCTGTCCTACATCCACGTTTCTGGAGATCACGATGCCGTTTAATGGAGAGACAATTACCGTATGTTCTAAATCTGTTTTTGCAATTTCCAGAGCTGCTTTTGCTTGTAATACCTGCGACTCGGCCAATTTCACATCCGCAAGACCCGCCTGATATGTAGTCCGGGCGGCATCAAGTTCTTCGATGGAGACTACTTTTTTAGCAAACAACCTCTTTGAACGGTGGTAATTTCTACTGTTATTCCTCGAATTCACCTTTGCCTTTTCAAGGGAAGCTATGGCTGTGGCAAGGGTGGCCTCCGCCCTTTTAACCTGATGTTCAAAAGGAACGGGGTCAATTTGAGCTACTATTTGACCCGACTTGACTTCAGAATTAAAGTCAACGTATAGTTTGGAAATAAGCCCTGTGACCTGACTACCAATTATAACGGTTCTTACAGGGTTTATGGTACCGGTTGCGGTAATATATTTACTGATAGTATCTCTTTCGATTTTCTCTGTCTTATATTGAATAGATTCCTTATTGCCAAGGAAATAGATTGACGCTACCAGAATGGCGGCGAGACATGGAATACCAATAAGAATGTATTTTTTCATACGTTAGATTAAGATAATAAAATTCAGTAGCGATAGCAATCACATTTTTAAAGGCCATGTTTTCGTGTAAATGGCCTTGACACTCTATAATTCAACTATATAATTCAAATGGTATCATTCCAATTCAATGAAAATCACGCAGTTAGTTTTATTCTTTAAATTTCTGAGTGTTATTATACCTTAGCAGAGAATGAGGAGGACGCCCAATGAAGATTGCCAGGTACGTTGTTGCGATAATGCTTATGTATCAGGTAATCTTGTTTGCCAGCGTATTTGCAGATAAGCCGTCAATTGCAGTGCTTGATTTTACAACAGGCAATAAACCTCTCGTCAAAGAAATGCATAAGGTTAAAGAGGCGATTGCCATTACGTGGGCAGACAAAGAGACGAACATGTTTACCGCCGAACTTGTCACCGCACTTGTGAACACAAACAAATTCAATGTCGTTGAACGAGATCGAACGGATGCTGTTGTCAAAGAACTTGCATTGGGAGATTCAGGGGAAGCGCTGCCTGAAAAGGCAATAAAAATGGGACAACTGCTTCGTGCAGAATATCTTGTCCTGGGAAAAGTCGAAGTAATCGAGGCCAGTCAGAAAAAAGCCAGGATCCTTTACTCTAAATCTAAAAAAACTACGTTTCAGGGGCATATGGTGGTAAATATGGAAATCGTAGATACTCGAAATGGCAAGATCGCGGCTGCAAAGAAGGTCAACCTGCAAGACGTCCACAACGAATCTGCGCATGGCCATACAACACTGGTAACATTTATTGATACGTTAAAAGAAAAGACGGTTCAGCAATTAGTTAACGGTATAATAGACGGGATATTTCCCACAAGGATCATTAAAGTTGCGGATAATAAGGTGTTTCTTACAACCGGCCTTGAGGACATGATCAAAGTCGATACTATCATGAATGTATACAATGTCGGCGATGAACTGATAGACCCCGATACACAGGAGTCCCTTGGTATGGAGGAAATTCAGGCAGGGTGCATTAAAATTATCGAAATCCGGCCCAAATATATCGTAGCACAAATAATTGAGGGGGAGGCTTCACATATATTGGCAGGTGCGATTTGTCGTTTGAGAGAGGGATCATCCGAAAATAAACCGACTGAACCAAAGACTCCAGGTTCCAGTTCTAAGCCGATTTCATGGTAATCCACTTTAGAGTTTGTTAGTACGTTAGAGAGCCTGGTTTATAATTCCAGACAGCCTATGTTTAAAAAGAGCCGAGAAGGTGGCCGGTAGAAATAGATTTATGTCATGTCGATTAAGGCAACTGTTTTTCGGCGCTTCAGTCTTTTTCATGCTCCCTGTCGTTGGTTGTTCCACTACAAACGTTTTCACATCTTACACATCTAAAATGAATTTGCTGATTGATGGGCTCACGACTCGCCAGTTCAACCATTCGCTTAAAGTTCTCAACAAGTATCGGAAAAGCAATGATAAAATTCTCTATCTCATGGAACGCGGTCGTATCGCACAGATAAAGAATGATACAGATTCAAGCATGAAAGATTTTGAGGCAGCCATAGCAGCTGTTCGTCAGATGGAGGAAAAGGCAGTCATAAGCGCCTCTGATGTTGGGGCACAGACCACCTCGTTATTAGCAAATGACAATACCATTCCTTATAGGGGAGATGGATATGAAAAAGTATTCATGTATCAATTCCAGGCATTCAACTATCTTGCAGAAAAAGATATTGAAGGCGCTGGCGTTGAGGTCAGACGCGCCAATCGCGAACAGGAATTAGCATTAAAAATGCATGAAAAGGAACTTGCCAGGGCGGAAGAAAAAGCAAGGGACAAAAAAATTGATACGCAAAAGGCCTATAACAATCTTAATTCTGCATATCAAAGCATGGATGATGTTGCCGGCAAGGTCAAGAACTCTTTCCAAAATGCTTACACATTTTATATGTCCGGAATAGTGTATGAACTACTGAATCAACCGAACGATGCGTATATTGACTATAAAAAAGCCCTTCAAATATTTCCTGACAATGCTTACTTGCAACGCGACGTAATGCGCCTGGCAAAAGATCTTGAAATGGACCAGGAATATGAAGATTATGCCTACCGGTTTGGTAGCATGCCCGTTAAAGGTGAGGCAGGTGCGGGCGATGGAAAAACCGGAGAGTTGGTGGTCTTCTTTGAGAATGGTTTGGTTCCACAAAAAAAGGAAATTCGAATCCCGATTCCTACTCCAAACGGTATATTAGCTATTGCGTTTCCTATTTATCATACAAAATGGTCTGAAGTAGAACCGCTTTCTCTATCTGAATCCTGGAGCAGCGGTTCTTTGGGTACGACGGAATCTATTTGCCACGCACAGGCATTGGCTGTGAAATCGTTAAAGGAAAAAGTGCCAGTCATGGTCATCAGGCACATCCTCAGGGCAGCAGCCAAGGCTGCTATTCAACTGAAGGCGAACGATTCAGCAGGAAGTTTAGGACAGATATTTTCCTCGATCTACAATGTAGTTTCGGAGAGGGCAGACGTGAGAAGCTGGTTAACATTACCACGAGATGTTCAGATTATGCGTATTCGTCTTCCGGAAGGAGCACACCGTTTGCATCTGGCACATAAGGCATCGGGGGCATCATCGGATATTGATATTTCAATGAATCAGAACAAAACTATACTAAGAGTGATACGGATAAGATCAGAACTTTACACTACATCAATAACTTTTTAAATATTTAAGGCATCCGGAAAGGGTAGGTATACATATCATGTCTGACCATACAAGACTATCCCTGAGGCATATGGGATTAAGCTATTATGGGTTTGTAATCATTTTGATGGCATCATCTTTCATTGGTTGTTCCTCAACCGCAGGAATTGAAGGATCTATGTCTGCAGCTCCCGGACAAGATGGTCAAACGACTTACAGTAAATATGTGATCATTAATAACGACAGTTTAGCACGGGATATCCAAATAGTAGATATGAAGTCTGATTTTGTTGGAAACCTGCTCAGGGCTCATGTTTCGTTGGTAAACAAAGACAACGATACCCTAAATTTTCAGTTCAAGTTCTCCTGGTTTGAAGAAAGCGGACGAGAAATAGATCCTGACACCGATGCATGGACTCCGGTAATACTCTATGGAAAAGAATCCAAATCATTGCAGGGAGTCGCTCCGAATCCTAATGCTAAAGAATTTAAAATAAAGATACGGGAATTATATACCGAGTAAGTGGATTAAAGATGCACGCGCGTTTCCCTTTTCAAATTTGAGATAAAGTAGAAGAATTATAAAATAAGGAGGATAGAGAGAATGCATGGGTTAAAGAATTTTGTATGTGGATTAAGTATCGTAATAATCACAGGATGCGCTACGAGCGTAAAGTATGAAGATGCGACAAAGGTCGAAACAACAACAACTGATTTTGGATCGACCGATTTACAGCAGATTGTTAACAAAATGGTTGATTCGCTCCTTACCTTTCCCCCCATTGTTCAAGTGACCAATGAACGCCGTCCTGTTATATTTGTAAATACCATTAAAAATAAAACGTTAGAACATATCGATACAGAGTCAATTACTGATTCTATAAGGACGAAGATTGTGCGTTCCGGTAAGTTTCGGTTTGTTGACCTGACAAAGGTAGATGCTGTAGAGAAACAGTTTGAGTTCCAAAGTGAAAGTGGTATGGTTAATAAAGCTACAGCAGCAACCTTTGGTCAGCAGATTGGGGCTGAATATATGCTCTACGGTAATTTTTCGAGTATCGTAAAAAAAGCTGAAGATGTTCGCGATATTTATTATAAATTCACCCTTAACCTGATGCATCTGGAAACAGGCATTATTGAATGGGCGGACGAAGAGGAAATACGAAAAACTTCAGAACGTAGTCTGTTCGGCAGATAACAAAAATCGTTTTTATGATTCAGGTAATTGGAATATCAACCGGTTTGCTTTGTGCTTGCATACGGGTTTGTTTTTGTGCCTTCACTTATAGCTCAATTACCAGCCCATCAAAAGCAAATTCAACGCCTGTTGGAAGCTTCCTGTTATCTTCTTCATGTTCAATATCATGACACATGTGGGTAAAGTATGCCTTCCGTGGTTTTACCTGTTTAACGATACGCAATGCCTGCTCGATGTTAAAATGTTTTACATGAGGTGTATAGCGGAGCGCCCCCAGGATAAGCACATCAATATCTTTTAGTTTTTCCAATGAGACTTCGGGTATCTCACTGACATCGGTAATGTAGGCAAACTTTTCAAACCGATACCCTGTCACCTGTCCATCGCCATGAATAGCCTCTACAGGTACGATAGAAAAAGCGCCTATTTTCAGATTCCCCTGTATGACGTTCATAGAAAATCTGGGTTTATAACCACCCGGATCTGGTTCGTTATTAAAAACATAGGAAAAAGCTTTTCGTATGGTATCGAGGGTATAAAAAGTACCATAAATAGGGATATCCATCCGTTGGATCATATTAAACCTCCGGAGGTCATCCAGGCCAAAAATGTGGTCGGCATGGGGATGGGTAATAAGTACAGCGTCTAGTCTTGTGACATTGTTCTTAATACACTGAAGTCTCAGCTCCGGCGTGGCATCAATAAGGATATTGTATCCGTTATCACAGACCAAAACGGAGGTACGCATCCGCTTATTTTTTGGGTTGTCAGATATGCAGACCCTGCAATTACAGGCGATCATGGGAACTCCGTGAGAAGTGCCTGTTCCCAGAAATGTTACCTTCATAAACTTTTTAATCCCTCTTGCCGGTTCAATTTAAAGGAAATATTAAACAGCTTTTCTCCTGTACTCTGATGACAACATTCTGTTATTATTATAAAAATATGTTTATAATGATTTCAAGGATTCTTTTAATTTGAAATTCATCCTCATTAAACAAAAATGAGACACCTGTTTCTTTTCCTCCGGATAATGTTTCTCCTTCTTGCATTTTCCAGCAATGCTCAGGCTGTATATTTTAATCTGTCCGATGAACAAATCAAACAGGCAATTGGATATGGTGAGAATAATAAAGACGCAGACTATATCTCCTTTTTAGGTGAATGGGTGGTTGTATCGACTGACGGCTATGAATGGGTGGCCTTAAACACAAAATTCAGCGTATTGGCGTATGAGGCAAAACAGGCAGCCCTGGCTTCCGGGAAATTAACGGAAGCGCAGATCTATCAGTTTATTTCAGAGGTGGACGATATTTTATCATTTCATGTTGTACTGTACGGCAATTCTTCTGATTTCGCCAGGGATTATCATGCAGTATTATTGTATAAAAACAAGGCCATTCAACCGGTCACTGAGCAAAACGATACTCAAGCCAAGCCCGCAAACATTGGAATCAGAATACCTGTGATCTATCGTGCCACATGCCGGTATGATTTCCCAAATTATTTCATAGAACCTGATGCGGAGGTCACGCTCATAATCCTTAGCCCACTCAATAAAGAACGAAGATTCGTTTTTAACTTGAAGGAAATGCGATGAAGGTCGGATTTTTACAAACATCTCCCGTTTTTGGGAAAAAGGATGAGAACATAGACACTGCCCTGGCAAAGATAAACCAGTTGGATACCGATCTGGTAGTCTTGCCTGAACTGTTTAGTACAGGTTATCAGTTCACGTCAAAAGAAGAGACCCTTGCCTTATCGGAAATAGTTCCTGATGGAGAAACAACACGCACATTGATCAATCTGTCAAAGGAAAAAGACCTTTATATCGTAGCGGGCCTTTCTGAACGGGAAAATGGGCGCTGTTATAACTCGGCCGTGTTGGTGGGACCGAATGGGTTCATCGGCTGCTATAGAAAGCTTCATTTATTCTATAATGAAAAAAAGTGGTTCGAACCAGGAAATATTGAACCAGAGGTATATGATATTGGAAAAGCTAGGATTGGTATCATGATTTGTTTTGATTGGTTCTTTCCCGAAGTTGCAAGATACCTGGCTTTAAAAGGGGCGGATATTATCTGTCATCCTGCCAACCTTGTCCTGCCTTACTGTCCACAGGCCATGATCACACGATGTATTGAAAACAGGGTCTTTGCCATTACCGCCAATCGTATCGGGACGGAGAAACGCACTGAAGAAGCACTTACTTTCATCGGCACCAGCCAGATTTTAGGGACAAAGGGGGAGATCTTATATCGTGCCGCATCGGATCGGGACGAGGCAATCGTTGTTGAAATTTATCCAATGAAAGCCCGTGATAAACAAGTGACTCCTATGAATCACTTGTTACATGATCGAAGACTTAAGTTTGCCTTTCCCGGTGAGAAATAAGAATAAACAAATTCCAAAAAGTTTTTATACGAAAAACACACTATTTTGAAGGAGAACGATATGAAGGCACTGATAATAAGCGCTGATAATTTTGAAGACTCCGAACTTCTTGTCCCCTATTACAGATTAAAAGAGGAAGGGTTTGAGGTGGACATTGCATCCATGAGGAACGACAAAATAAAGGGGAAACACGGTTATGAGGTAAACGTAGACAAAACTTTGCAGGAGGTGAGTCCTGGTAATTATGATATCCTTATCCTCCCCGGCGGAAAGGCTCCTGAAGCTATACGGAAAGAAAAGGCTGCACTTGAAATTGTGAAATATTTTTTTCAGAAGAACAAACCTGTTTCAGCCATATGCCACGGACCGCAGACACTCATAACGGCAGGCTTACTAAAAGGCAGACATGCAACCTGTTATAGGTCTGTGGCACAGGAGATGAAAGATGCCGGCGCTATGTAGTGTTTGAACGGAAACACCCCAAAGCCAAGTGGAATAAGGCAAAGCAGGTGGAAATAGGTAATGAAGAGCGTTGAATAATACCGAGAGATAGGGTAAAATATGGCGAAAACAAAGGGATTCTTGTGTGAAAGGG
>JAUQXU010000449.1 GCA_030837935.1 Candidatus Brocadia sp. | reverse complement strand
GTGAAAACATAAAGCTCCTGATTATGGATACCGAGGTTTATTCTAACACAGGTGGACAGATGTCCAAGGCAACGCCGCTTGGCGCGATTGCCCAGTTTGCTGCCGGCGGGAAGAGGACTCACAAAAAGAATATTGGTTTGATGATGGCCACCTATGGCAAGGTTTACGTTGCCCAGGTAGCATTTGGGGCAAATCTTGCCCAGACAGTCAGGGCGTTTACGGAAGCCGTGGCATACAACGGGCCTGCGCTCATTGTTGCATATTCAGTCTGTATTGCCCATGGCTTTGACATGAGCAGGGGGATCGAGCAGCAGAAAAAGGCCGTTGCAAGCGGTTATTGGCCCCTCTATCGTTACAATCCGCAGCTTGAGGCAGAGGGAAAGAATCCCCTGGTCATTGACAGCAAAGACCCGTCAGTTTCTTTTGAAGAATATGCCTACAAAGAAAATCGCTATCGTGCTCTGAAGGCAAGTAATCCGGACGTAGCGGCAGCGCTCATGAAGCAGGCGGAAGTGGAAATTCAGAGGAGGTGGAAACTGCTCAAGCACCAGGCAGCGTGGTCGCCTGTTTAGCGTTGGTAATAGCAGGAAGGAACTAAAGCTGGCATAGTAATTGGAGGGCATGGATAAACTTATTTGTCCGTGCTTCAGCTAAAATATTGTTTTATTACTGGATTAGAAAATTACATTATTTATTGTTGTTGTTACTAAGTTAAAAATGTTATATTTATAATATATATAAATGAACGTTTTCACATAAAACATTCGATAAAAGCAAACCCTGAGCAATCAGGAGACGCAAAGTAAAGGGTCTTTAAAAGATCAAGAAGTAGCGTAAGAAAAGACAGCCTTACTGCCGAAGATGTTTCAAAGAATATCTTTGCAGTAAGGCTTTTTTATTTGATTTTCTAGGAATTTAACTCATTTCTTAATTAGTAATTTTGTTTTCATTATTTGGGGCATTGACTGCCATCGGGACAGCCTCCGCATCAGTAAACCCCTAAAATCTCAGCTGAAGATAGCCACACCATCGCCCTGAAGTCAGATGGTACGGTCTGGACGTGGGGAAGTAATTCCTACGGTGAATTGGGAGACGGGACCACCACGAATAAAAGCATCCCCGTGCAGGTCACAAATTTTAACTTGATTGTATCTGTAACCCCTACGCCGTTACCAACCGCGACGACAACGGTAACACCTACGCCAACATTGCTTCCATCACCAACACCAATACCTACACCCACTCAAGGTGTAAAGAGTAAGATATCTGGCTTTGTAGCAGATACCGATGGCAATCTCATTGAATCTGCAAAGGTAAAGGCAAAAGGAATAGAGGCAAAGATTATAAAGAAGACATTCTCTGATGCAAAAGAGTTCTTTGAATTTGCAGGTTTAGAGGCTGATACATACAAAATCACTGTAAGCAAAAAGAGGTATAAGAACGCCAAAGAAACGTTAAAGCTCGAAGAAGGGGAAGAGAAAGAGATTGCGATAGAGATGAAAAGAAAAAGAAAATAAAGGTAATTCCATTCATACATTAACTGAGGTATATGTCCTGCGAAGTGAGTAAGGGCGTATTGCAATACGCCCTTACCTGTGACCAAGAAAACCTGTTTATATTTAATAAACCAAACTAATATTCGTCCAAATGGTACCATTCCGCATTTTCAAGCCAGTTTTGCGGTCGTGAAATGAAATTAAGGATGTTTTCCAGTATCCAATAATGTTTTTTTTCTTCCTCTGCTATCTTCAAAAAGAGCTCTTTTTGCGATTGATCATTTACTTCAGTGGCCTTTTCTGAGTAAAATTCCTGGCTCTTTTTCTCGATTTCCTGAGCCTTTTTATATAATTCCTTTTGTGAGATATTCACACCGACGGTATCTTTCGCTTCCTGCATCTCCACGAAAATATTTTTCACGTTTGATAGTATTTCCGTGTGAAGCGCTTGAGTTTTTTCATTCTTTTTCATCTTCTGTAAAATATCGTAATGCTTTACCTCTGCATCTGCCAGCATACCCAATATTTTTTTAAGCCCCGTATTGTTAATCTTTTGAGCTGAATCACGGTAATAGTTCTCGCCGTCTTTTTCCATTTGCATTGCATAGTCATATATATTCATTTTTGCAACCTCCTATTTTCGTTTGTACAGACTACCACAAGGAGATATCCCGGTCGTTAAAGAAGGGGTATTTTCTTGCAAAGACAGTATTTTCAAATTAATTCTTCCATCTCAGACTTCGGAGCGCGCATCATGAGATTGCTTACCGCCTCTAAAGGATTTTTGTTTGCAAAGAGCACAGCATAGATTTCATTCGTGATGGGCATTTCCACGTTAAATTTACGAGAAAGCGCCACAACGGATTTTGTAGTCCATACACCTTCTGCAATCTGTTCCATCTCCTCCAGAATTTCTTGTAATTTTTTTCCTTTTCCAATCTGTTCGCCAACCCGGCGGTTTCTCCCATAAGGGCTGATACAGGTCGTTATTAAGTCACCCAAACCGGTAAGTCCTGAAAAGGTGCTTCTTTGCGCCCCCATAGCGATGCCGAGGCGGCTAATTTCTACCAATCCACGGGAAATAAGGGCGGCCTTTGAATTGTCTCCAAATTTCAGGCCGTCACATATGCCTGCAGCTATAGCAATCACATTTTTCATAGCAGCGCCCAACTCAACACCTGTCATATCGGGGTTTGTGTAGACCCGAAATCTGTCTGTGGTAAAAACTCCCTGGACGACTCGAGCCAGGTTAACATCTTTTGATGATGCAACAATGGTAGTGGGTAATCCACGTGCTACCTCTTCGGCATGACTTGGACCCAGGAGCAGAGAAGTGGGCTGCTTTCCCAACACGTTGGCAATAATCTCACTGGGCGTCATGAGCGTTTCATTTTCAATCCCCTTGGTAACACTAACAATCGGCACCTCATGAGCAAAGATATCCTTAAATTTCGTAAGTACCGAGCGCAGGTAAGGGGTAGGCGTTGCAGATACAACGAGTTGTGTGTCCCTTAAGTTACTTGAAACATCAGAAGTAATGCATATTCCAGAAGGTATTGGAATGCCTTTTAAAAATTTGATATTTTCTTTTTTTTCCTTTAAATATTCCACGTATGACGAGTCGGCACCCCACAGCGTAACTTCGTAGCCCTTTTTATGTAAAAGAATAGCAAGGGTGGTTCCCCATCCACCATTGCCAATAACTGCTATTTTTTTAATGAATAATTTTGAAGTCATGTATCGCTGAGCGGTGTAAAAAACAGGGCTGGATTACTCCAGCCCTGGAAATATCTTATAAAAACTGCAAATAAACTCGCATATTTTTATTTTGCAACCTGGCACGCTGCTACCGCATATAACGGATGTGATGCACAGAGATCTCTTACCGTTTTTCGGACCGCATCTTTAACCTTGGCATCGTTTGGCTGTGAAAGGGCTTTATCAATACACTCTGCTATTTTAACGACCTCTGTCTCTTTCATACCCCTTGAAGTAACTGTGGGTGTTCCGATACGGATACCACTCGGTTCGTTTGCGCCCCTTTCATCGAAAGGAATAGTGTTTCTATTTAGGATAATATCTACGGTTTCTAACAATCCCTGGGCATCTTTCCCGGCAATACCCTTGTTGCGTAAATCGATGAGAAAGAGATGATTGTCCGTTCCACCAGATACAAGATTATATCCCCTCTTAACAAATTCCTGTGCCATTGCCTTCGCATTTTTTACGGTTTGAAGCTGGCATTGTTTGAATTCTTCAGTCATTGCCTCCTTAAATGCGACTGCCTTTGCTGCGATGATGTGCATAAAAGGACCGCCCTGAATTCCCGGAAAAACCACCGAATCTACTTGTTTTGCGTACTTTGCTTTGCATAAGACTAAACCCCCTCTGGGGCCACGCAGTGTTTTGTGAGTTGTCGTGGTAACAAAATCCGCATAAGGTACCGGACTGGGATGCGCGCTGCCAGCGACAAGCCCGGCGATATGGGCAATATCGGCCATGAAATATGCTCCAACCTCATCCGCAATTTTTCTGAATCGTGGAAAGTCGAGTATTCTGGGGTATGCACTTGCGCCAGCAATGATCATATGGGGTTTCGTTTTAAGAGCGATAGCTCGGACCTCGTCGTAATCAATATATCCCGTATCTTTCTTTACGCCATAATGGCTAATCTCATACAGCATGCCTGAGAAGTTCTTTTTAAATCCGTGGGTAAGGTGACCACCGTGTGACAAATCCATTCCTAAGATACGATCTCCCGGTTTTAGCACTGCAAAACAAACGGCCATATTTGCCTGTGAACCTGCGTGTGGCTGTACGTTGGCGTGTTCTGCCCCAAAGATTTGCTTTGCCCGTTCAATTGCCAGCATTTCTACGGTATCCACATTTTTACACCCCGCATACCATCGTCTTCCTGAATAACCTTCGGCGTATTTATTGGTCATAGAAGAGCCCTGGGCTTCCTGTACGGCTGGACTACAGATGTTCTCTGATGCGATCAGGTCGATAGTATTTTGCTGTCTTTCAGATTCCTCTTGTATGGCCTGCCAAACTTCCGGGTCTTCATTTTTTAGTTTAATCATATTTTGCTTTATCCTTTAAAATAGGTTTCCTGTAGTGCCGCCCCTTGTAGTCGGCATTGGGAACTTAATTACTCCCCACGCTAAGAACTCGCTATCAACAATCTTTAAAAATTTAATGAGTTTTAACCATTCTCCATTTTAGATATGCTTCCATAAACTCGTCAATTTCACCATCCAGTACGGCCTGTGTATTCCCTGTTTCTTTACCGGTACGCAAATCCTTGACGAGAGAATACGGTTGTAATACATACGACCGGATTTGATGCCCCCATGCAATTTCTCCCTTTTCATCATATGCCGCAGAAAGTTCTTTCTCCCTTTCCTTTTCTTTTATCTGATACATTTTTGCCTTTAACATACTCAGGGCCATTCGCCGGTTCTGGTGTTGTGAACGTTCACTCTGGCATTGCACAACAATCCCCGTGGGGTTATGGGTAATACGAACGGCAGATGATGTCTTGTTTACATGTTGTCCACCAGCCCCGGATGCACGGTAGGTGTCCACCCGTAACTCATTTTCGTCAATTTCAATTTCTTCTTCCTCTTCAATCTCCGGGAGGACATCAACCGCGGCAAACGATGTATGTCTCCGCGCATTTGCATCAAAGGGAGATATTCGCACCAACCGATGTACGCCGATTTCAGACTTTAAGTATCCGTAAACATAATCACCCTTTATGAGTGCAGTGATTCTTTTCGTGCCAGCCTCTTCACCCGGTAATACATCGATAAGAGAGAGCGTGTATCCGCTTTTTTCAACCCAACGGCTATACATGCGGAACAGCATGGATACCCAATCGCATGACTCTGTTCCGCCAGCCCCTGCATAAATACTCAGATAAGCACTACAATGGTCATGTGATTCGCCAAGCAATGTTCGCAATTCAAATTTATCAAGCTTTTGCGTAAAGGACTCCATGTCTTTGACGACCTCGGCCTCTGCTTGTTCATCGTGTTCTTCTTCCGCAAGCAAAGATAAACACTCGATGTCATCCAATGTCTTTTGTAATTCCTGAATGGGCAGGATAATTCCCTTGAGTGTCTTTAATTTTCTGATAGTTTCCTGTGCCTTATCCTTGTTTTCCCAAAAGCCTGGTGAAGAGAATTGTTCTTCCAGGGCTGACCGCTCTTTTTCTTTATTTTCCAGGTCAAAGAGAGTCCCTCAGGTGGACTAAACGTTCCCGAAGGGTGGTTAATTCCTTTTCTATATTACTGATCATGATTACGATACCTTCATTAAAATATGAGAAACTTTATTTTGGGTTCTTGCAGTCTTTCGGCATATCCTGAAATACCAAAAGCAATACCATTTGCAACGCCCAGGGTAAAACAAACAATGGGCTCCTGCGACAAAACAGATTGGAATGCCTTCGTCTGGGTAAAAAAACCAAATTTGAAAGCGGAATTATAAATTATAAAATATGTATATGTCAATATAGAATTTGGAATTGACTTGAATAGGAAATATTCTTATTATGTTTTTACGTAGTTGTTTGATAACTTTATAAGACTTTCGATGGCGTGTGATCGATGCAGCAGACTGTAGAAAATCTATTCTTAACAAATCAGTTTGTGATAAAAACAAGTGTCAATAAAATAAATTAAGGCAAATGTGCGTGTAATTGCAGGAAGTGCAAGGGGTATACCTCTCAGCCCAGTAAAAGGAATTACAACAAGACCTATACCGGATAGGATAAAAGGGTCATTATTTAATATACTTGTGGGTGTTATTCCGGAGAGTCGCGTTATAGATATGTATGCCGGCACCGGTGCAATTGGAATAGAGGCATTAAGTCGGGGGGCAAAATCCTGCATTTTTATAGAGAGCGACTCGACGGCTATTCATGTTATTAAAAAAAATCTTGAGACGACCAGACTTCATGATAATGCTCAGGTCCTAAAATGTGATGTGTTTGAAATTACTCCTTATCTTCAGAAAAACAATATAGCGATCGATTTAATATTTGCCAGTCCACCATATCCCCTTATCGAAAAAAGCTTATACAGAGACAAACTCTTGGCCCTGTTTTCCTCTTTATGCAGCAAATACATATTGCAACCGGATGGTCTGATAATATTGCAACACAGAAAAACAGATTTTGAAATAGTGCCGGAGGTCTTTTGCTTGGAATTATTTGACACTCGAATTTATGGTGACACACAACTTTCTTTTTTTAAGGTTCTTTCGTAAAAAAGTTGAAGTCTGGTAAACTAAGCCATAAAAGTAGAGTAATAATAGGGAAGTAAAGAGTTGCATCGAATTTCGACCGTATGTAATATGGTTTTGTTAGAGAACAGGATCATATTACAAGGG
>JAUQXU010000448.1 GCA_030837935.1 Candidatus Brocadia sp. | reverse complement strand
GTGGGAGGTCCTGTGGGTGAGGGGTACTATGGCATTGCTCTTCGAAAGGAAGATACGTCCCTGGCCGAAGAGTTAAACAAAATCATTGAGAAACTTTTGAAATCAGGGGAATTAAAGAAGATTTATAGTCGCTGGGGTTTGTGGAACGTCGCGCAAGAAAAGCTCTTTTTACACGAGGGGCTTTTGCAGAAGTATGCGGAAAGTCCCCCGTCTATTTCCGAAAAAGCGCCTATGGTGGTAACTAAATTTTTACCTACCTTGCTGAAAGGGGCGTTTGTTACTATAGGGATTTCCCTGTTGTCCATGATGCTAGCTATTGTTTTGGGGCTTATCCTGGCGATTATGAGATTATACGGGAATAGGTGGTTACAAATGGTTTCTACGGCCTATATCGAGATCTACCGGGGAACGCCACTCCTTATTCAATTATATATTTTGTATTACGGGTTGCCGGGTATTGGGATTACTTTGAGCGCCTTTGTCGCTGCCATTCTTGGATTAGGTATGAACTATGCTGCTTATGAGGCGGAGATTTATCGCGCGGGTATTCAGGCTATTCCCAAAGGTCAAACCGAGGCGGCGTTCTCGCTTGGTATGTCGGGGCGTTTGACCTTAAAGCGAATCATCCTGCCACAGGCGTTGCGCATTACCATACCACCCATGACCAATGATTTTATTGCTTTGTTTAAAGATTCGTCACTGGTCTCTGTCATTGCCATAACCGAACTCACCAAGAGTTATGGTATATTAGCGGCTGCCTCAATGGATTATTTCAAATTGGGAATCATTACAGCGCTCCTCTATTTTGGAATGAGCTATCCCCTTTCTCTGTATGCCAGAAAATTAGAGAAAAAGTTAAAATCACATGATAGAAATTTATAATCTATTCAAGCAATACGATCATCAACCCCTATTCAAGGATCTGCATCTCGTAGTTGAAAAGGGGAGCGTTGTTGCCGTTATCGGGCCATCTGGCAGTGGCAAGAGCACGCTTTTGCGATGCATGAACGGATTGGAAGCATTTCAAGCAGGATACATATCTGTTGATGGCCAAAGACTTTATGGTGTCCTTGAACGAGGTTACAACAAGGGACAAGAAGGCATCGCGATAAAAAATATCCGCAGGAAGGTGGGGATGGTCTTTCAGCAGTTTAATCTTTTTCCGCACATGTCAGTGCTTCATAATATCACGGTGGCTCCGGTGTTTGTATTGGGTGTTGATCGAGCTGAAGCTGAGTCAAATGCCATTTCTTTACTCACGAAGGTACATCTGATGGAAAAGGCCAAAAAATTTCCAGAACAGTTGTCAGGCGGTGAGCAGCAGCGGGTGGCTATTGCCCGCGCCCTGGCGATGAAGCCCGAAGCGATGCTCTTTGATGAACCGACGTCTTCCCTTGATCCTGAGATGATTGAAGAGGTACTCCTGGTTATTAAGGAATTGGTATCGGAAGGGATGACAACAATAATTGCAACGCATGAAATGGGTTTTGCAAGGGACGTTTCAAGCCGGGTGCTCTTTCTCGATAAGGGTGAAATTGTGGAACAGGGGAAGCCGAAGGAGATGTTTTCCAATCCTGAAAATGACAGGACGAAGGCTTTTCTCAGTCGTTTCATGAAGTAAACTTTTCATGAGAAATATCTTTATAGCGCCTTCTCAATTTTAATGATTTCATACGTAGATTCCCCTTCGGGAAGCTTAATTGTTATCGTCTCTCCCGCTGTTTTGTCGAGCAGTCCTTTCCCAATCGGTGACAGGTAAGAGATGATGCCTTTTTCGATATCAACATCCCAGGGGCCCAATATGGTATATATCTCTATTTCTGCTTTTCCCTGGTGTCTGAGGGTGACTTTTGTGCCCGGAGCGGCAGTATCGGGATGAATGGAGTGAGGGTCAATGACAACAACCCTCTGGAGTTCTGCCTTAATGCGTTCTGCCTTTTCTACCAGCATTGCTTGTTTTTCCCGTGCCGCCTTGTACTCTGCATTTTCACGTAAGTCACCCCGGCTGATGGCCTCTCCAAGATCGCGCGCATTTTCTGGAAATTCTATATTCATGAGATGGTCGAATTCTCTCTTTCTTCTTTCGTAGCCTTCTTTTGTAACATAGATTTTACTCTCGTCGAGTTTGGGAAGTCCTGGTTTTTCAAATAAATCGGGATAGCGATCCTGAATTACGCTCTCGATTGAAACCTTGAACCAGTCCTCCAGTCCCTTGCTGCTCGAAACGACATTAAAGATGCTTTCTGCATTGGCGTCATTCAGGATATTTATGGCGTAATCAGTGCCTTTATCCTCTAAGAGGTTTTTGATTTTATTGACGACGGTCTTAAAATCTCCTTCGCGCCCTTTTTGAATCTTAAAGTAGAGATTGTCCAATAATTCAATGAGTCGGTTAAACATAGTAGCCGGATCAATATTTTTATAAAGTTCTGCGTTTCGGCCATGCATACCATTTTTGCAAAACCAGATATAGTGTTCCGGATATGCGTTGAAGTGATTAAACAGTCTTAATGCTATCTCTTCGATGGCATGATGTTTGTTTCCGGCATCAAGTTCCTTGATGATAAATTCCCACAGGTTGCCGCTGTTAGCAAAAAACAGGGAAACAAATTCCTCTTGCCAACTTTCTGATTTAATCTTTTTTATTAGACCGAGGACATGTTTCTTGTACTCCAATATATTCATATTTTCAACGAGTTCTGGAAGAATTTTATGTGCGCTGATCAGTGTTTCAATACCAGTTTCGTATTTTCCAGGTTCTTCTTTGAGAACGCCTTGTACCTCATCGAGGAGCAAAAGACACTCTGTAGCCAAAGAAGGGTTTGTTCCGTATAATTGATCGGACTCATTCTTGAATAGGTTTGCAATTTCACTGAGAGTTTCTTTGTTTATCTCAGTATTTTTCATTTCTGAAATATAGCTCTTGGTGATTGTTATCTTTTTGCTGGTATCTTTGGTCTGGCTTAATTTTTCGATTATCTCCTGGTGGTGTGACATGGGAGAGGCGCGAAATTCCAGGAAGGATGTGGTGGGGGTGCCGTCGGTAAGTTTTATATAAGGGTCTTTTTTAAGCAGTTTTTTTGTGCTTGTCCACCACCTGCTCCAGGCCTCGGGCGGTATAACTCCTGATATGAGCCGATTTTTTATATGAGAAACCGATGCCTTTCCTTTGAAATATTTCAAAGTCAGTTTAATCAAATCAACGGGATTTTCTTCGATCATTTTATTTAGTACATCTTTCTGGGCATAGATCATTGCCAGTAAATCATCCTTGTCCAGTTTCTGTAATATAGCAGGGGCAATATCCATAGCAACGCTGTGGTTGCTCTTTTTTTCAAAATTTATATTTACTTTTTCACCTTGTGTGTCAACAGAGAAGACCTGGCCTACGCCCCAACTTTTATGATAGACGTAATCACCACGGTCGAGATAAAAATAATTTTCTAATTTTTTTATAGCGCCACGGATGTCGGACGTCGTCTCTATGCACGTTTTTTCAATCAGATCCTTCGCGTAGGGTCTGTCTTTATAGATGTATGAATAACATTCAGCAATCTCCTTTGCCAGTCCCTTTTCTTTAGGATTATATTCTAATACCTTTTTTAATATCTCTAATACGTCCTGATAGTGGCCTTTTTGTTTGTAGTGAGGCGCCAGTGTTACGAGAAGATCATGGGCGCGTTTTTTTTCTTCCCGCTTTGCCAGGAGATCAACTACCTCGAACAGTGCTTGCAGGTTTTTGCTGTTAGATTCGATAATTCCGAGCCATGCGTCTTCCAGTTTGTCATATTGCTCTGTATTAACAAAGGATATCAGTTCGTTCGTGCTGGGTTTATTCTTATTTATAACACATTCATTGGACATGCTTATTCTCCTCATACTATTGCAACGGGAAAAATCAGAATCCCGTTATAATAAATTCATAAACCGTTATTATAAAACTATTTTAAGAATAAGGAAAGTAAGAAATAGGATTGTGCCTGACAAAAATAATTGTCGCAACAGGAAAAAATGTCTGGGTCGGATTTTCATTGTAATCATAGATAACACGAATAAAGAATAAATAAAATGTATAATTCTTGTCAATGTAATCTATAATATTAAAATAATTTAATGAAATTAAGAGTTTTTTTACTATAATTAATAATTCATACTATTTTCAAGGAACAACGTACCTTTCGTGCAGTTTTAAAAGACAGGAGTCCGGGACAGAATTCAGATTTCAGATCGGAATGGACAGACCTGTCTTCGAGAGGAAGTACTTAGCCTGAACATTTCATTCTGACTCCTTTTCGTTGAGTTTGGCTGTGAATGTGCTGTGCTATTGATATGTTGTCTTAGAACAAATACAGGATGCTAATGCTTCTTTGTGCAAGAGGTTGCAGACATGAGAAAAATATCACGAACGATGAGTACCCAACACCCTGATAATGTAACTATGCCATTCTTTACTGAGGGAACGTGCTTTTTGGGTGAAGACGAGATAAAAGAGGCATATTATGTGTTTTCACACCTCCGCTGTGACGAACAGATGTGGGACTGTGAAGGAAAAGAAGTTGATGAGTTTGTCATTAAGAAACTGCTTACCCGGTATGACAACTATTTCAGAAAATACCGGATTGGGAAGGATTGTTTCATTACTTTACGAGTGCCCAATCCCATGGTAGAAAAAAGCGAAGCAAAGATTCTTTTGGAAACTTTGGAGAGTGCGCCACGTTCGTACGATACCGCAAACCAGTTTTACGGAGATGACAATATACCACCCATCTTTGAAGTTATCCTTCCCATGACTACGAATACGGAGGCAATTAATCGTATATATTATTATTATCGTGATTTTGTCGTAGGGAAACAACACAGGAAGTGTTTTGAGAATGATATTACGATAAAGGAATGGATTGGTGAGTTTAAACCAGAGACTATTGAAGTTATTCCATTGTTCGAGGATATTCCTTACATGCTCTCTGCGGATACGATGGTGCAGAATTATCTCAAGGACAAAGAATTGCTGTATCAAAGGGTATTCCTTGGCCGTTCAGATCCTGCATTGAACTATGGTATGCTACCGGCCATATTGGTTGTCAAGATTGCTTTACAGAGGTTGCATGCATTGCAGGAAAGGATCAAGATTCCGATCTATCCCATCCTGGGATTGGGTTCGAATCTCTTTCGTGGCAATCTGTCACCATTCAGTGTGGATGAATGTCTGAAAGAATACCCTAGTGTTCAAACCTTTACAATACAATCGGCATTTAAATACGATTATGACGAGGGACAGGCGAGAGAGGCCATTCAGAAGATTAATAACCACAAGAGATCTGTTCCGGTTATTATTGATGAAGAAG
>JAUQXU010000447.1 GCA_030837935.1 Candidatus Brocadia sp. | reverse complement strand
GAATTATTAGAGGCATTGCAGATAAAGTTGCCGGAGGCATTGCCGAGCCGGAACATACGAGTAGTCACGAGAAAAAAACTTCCTGTTCGCCGTAAAAGCCAATAAATATAAGGCTTCTATGGCCTTCCTGTTTTTCGCCTTGGGGTGAACATCCGTTGAAGAGAGGATAAAGCTGGTTGAGGATATCTGTGACAGCATTGCTACTGATCAAGCGGAATTGCCATTAACCGATGAACAAAAAGATGAACTTGATCGACGCTTGAATGCTTACGAATCGGACGGACTTAAAGGCCGCTTAGCCGGTGAAGCAATTGCAGACATTAGGAAACGATTGTGAGTCTTAAGGTTCATCTTCGTCCTGAGGCTGAAGCAGATATTGAAGATACTGCGACATGGTATGATAGACAACGTAAAGGTCTCGGCCAAGAGTTTCTTGTGATAACAGTTCAGAAAATTGATAGTATCACCTTTAAAGTTACTGTAGAGAAGGATACGACAACAATCCATACCGTAATGGTTTCACCCCGTATTATGAAAAGTTGGTGGGCAAACGCGTAAGTCCTGATGGACTTGTGAAACATCTTTTGTAAGTTTTACGATGAGGTACCTTGCCTACCAGCAGTCAGGAGGTACGAAACCCAATCTTATACACAACGCCATTTCTTCTGTGTTATTTCGTGGTTAATACCTGTCCTTTATTTTTTTGCTCAAACAAAAAATATACAACCTCCATCATATAAATATTCATCGGAAAGACAGACAATCTCAAAACCAATATTCAATAAGTGCTCTTTTAGTCGCTGCCCGTCAGTATGCAGCTTGATATTTCCGTTAAAAAATATGCTTTTCCCCAATACACCGGCTGCGCCCCCGATAAAGCCGTTATTGTGTCCCCGTATGCGTATTTCTTTGGGGTTAAAATAAAAACAGGATAATCCCTTTCCCAACAATACCTTTTCTATTCCCCCGTCGGAGGTGACATAGTTGTTTCCGTATAAATGGATAAGGCTGCATCGTGTATAGACCTGAGGTAATCGTATAAACTCTTTGCTTTTATTTATTTCTAAGATTGCAGGGTCCGTATATCCTGGTTTGTGAAAGAGAAAATCTGGCGTGCTCAGGCAGTTGTATTGAGTGCTGTTATAAAGTTCATTTCCGACATCCGTTTTTCCTTTTAGAAATGCAATACTATGGTGCTCTAAAAACTCAAACAACCCGACCGGTGCATTTGGAGCAATCACAAGGTGGTCTTTATCCTGGTATACGAAAATATCCGGATGTCCCGAGATGGAATCGTAAGTCAGCCCATTTGTTTGAAACGCAAAGACGTCCTCAACATATTCCTTTAACGTGGTGATCACCCTTGTCGACGATCTGGAATCAATTATCGCAAACATCTATTTGATACTGAGAAAATGTGTGGTTGCTTGCGAACTGAACAGTATACCCCATTGATTGTAATCGTGTCTTGTTGGCCTGCTTGTACCCTATGGCGTAATGAATCTGTTTATTGGAAACAGATACCCTGATGTTATTCGAGGTATTCCCTTTCAGATTGGCATGAATGATCTCTGCCCATATCTTTGTCATAACCATTTCCTTAAAAGAAGGGTGAAATGGTCCATCTATCAGGGATTTTCCGGCAGCGAGTTCATCGGACTGGTGCAGCCCCATCCGTATGACAGATACGTTGTTTCTTTCAAATATACGCACGAGATCCTTTGCCCACTCTACCGCCTGCTCAAGTGATAACGGAATGTACTTCCCTTCCCGATACCGTCTCTCCAGGGCGGTTCCCTTTACAATAATTGCAGGATAAATTCGAGTATTACGGGCGCCGAATGAAACAATATCATTGGCGGTCTGAATAGACCGTTCATAACTGTCTTCTGGCAGACCTATCATCATCTGGAGACCCAGTTCGAAATCATACTTGCAAATCATCCGGGATGCATTTTGAATATCTTCGGGGGTATGCCCGCGTCCTGATTGATGCAATACTTCCCGGCTGGTGGACTGCGCACCCAGCTCAATCGTTGTTACGCCATACTTCTTCAGCAATTTAAGGATGGTTTCATTGATATAATCGGGTCTGGTTGACAATCTGATGCCTGATACCCTCCCGGTTTTTACAAACACGAAGGCCTCTTTCAGATACTGTTCCTGCAGGTAAACAGGTATCCCCGTAAAACTCCCCCCAAAAAAGGCAATGTTTATTATTCTGTTTCCAGGTATTGTTTCAAGGTATTGCGCGACAATATGCCGAATCTCTTTTGGCTGCGGGATGGAATGCGTTCCGCTGATTTTCTCCTGATTGCAGAAGACACATTGATGCGGACAGGCAAGCTCCGGGATAAATATAGGAATATTAGAATGTTTTTTCACGATATCCTCACAAAAATCTATGATAATTTTACCATATCATAATTTTACTGCAGAGAAAAAATATTTGAGGTAAAATGATAAAAAATAATTACAATATAATACTGTTTTGTTTTTACACCGTTTCCCATTCATTCTTCATCATTGCATGAAAAACAAGAGAGAGTATATTAGCCGGATTATCGCTACATGGTTTGGCTCGGGGCTTCTCCCGAAGGTGCCAGGAACATGGGGCAGCCTGGCAGCAGTTCCTTTTGCCTATTTGCTTTCCGTATATACAGGTCCCTATGCTTTCATCTTTGCAACCGTCGCTTTATTTTTGATTGGCATTGGGGTATCAAACAGCGTTGAAAAAAGCGCACGGAAGAAAGATCCTGGATTCATTGTCGTTGATGAAGTTGTAGGCCAATGGATAACCCTTTTCCCCCTGCCTTTTCTCCATAAATGCATCAACGACGAATCCTTTTTCTACTTTTTGATTTCCATTATAGCAACAGCATTTCTTGCCTTCCGTATTTTTGATATATGGAAGCCATGGCCCATTAGACATTTAGAAAAGAGCATTCCCGGAGGTCTCGGGATTATGCTCGACGATGTTATTGCCGGTATCTACGCCCTCATAATAACTTCCACAGTAACAGCAGGAATACTGTTCTTTTTTCTATAAAATGTACTCTACTGAAATATGACCAGCTTAATCTCTGGAGTAAAATAAATGGGGACGTTTCCAGAAAACGATAATCATTTCTCAATGCGATGACGATTGATTAAGAGTTATTTCAGCAGATATTGCAAAAGCGAATACAGAAATTCCAGTCAACTTCAGGACAAAATAAAGGTTAGCACAACTATTTTATTCCGGGTCTTTGTATTTTCACTACAAACCCCTTATATGTACGGCATAGGCTCTAATTGGGAAGAGGGGGGGTTATATTCTATGTACACCAGACTTAACATTGTATACGGGCTTGTAATCTCGCTTACCATGTGTTTGTTTTCTAGCACGTTTGCCTCTGCATCGACAATCGTGCAGATATCATGCGGAGGTTTTCATAGCCTGGTTTTAAAATCAGACGGCACCGTGTGGGCTTGGGGACTAAATATCCACGGTCAGCTTGGTGATGGAACAAACATAGACAGGAAAATACCGGTACAGGTAAAGGATTTGGGTAATGTCGCTGAAATTGCGGGAGGGGTGTGGCACAGTATGGCCTTGAAGAAGGATGGCACGGTCTGGGCGTGGGGCGGCAACTGGGCCGGACAACTGGGGGATGGTACAACAAAGAGCAGGAACACTCCGGTGCAGGTGAATGATCTTCGTGATATTACGGCAATTGCTACAAAGGGGCAACATAGTCTCGTCCTGAAGTCAGATGGAACAGTCTGGACCTGGGGGCGAAACGCATATGGGCAATTAGGAGACGGGACAACAACCGATAGGTACACGCCAGTACAGACAAGAGTGCTCACCAACGTTATCTCCGTTTCCGGAGGAGGGTATCATAGCCTTGCCCGTAAGGCAGATGGCACGATCTGGGCCTGGGGGCTAAACAAGTATGGCCAGGTGGGAGACGGTTCCACCACTGACAGGAAAATCCCCGTTTCAGTAAGCGGGATTGACGACGTTATCAGTATCAATTGTGGAGGAGATCACAGCATCGTCCTGAAGAATAACGGCGCCGTTATGACGTGGGGATTCAACCAGTATGGCCAGTTGGGAGATGGTTCCACCGTCAGCAGAAGTACTCCATATCCTGTGGATGGGCTTAAAAACGTCACGGCAATTGCCGGCGGCGGAGATCATACCGTTGTTCTGAAATCAGATGGAACCGTATGGGCGTGGGGGAGTAATAATTCTGGTCAGTTGGGTGATGGAACTACCACAGATAGAGGAGTACCCACCCTCGTGGAAAAACTTGAGCATGTTACTTCTGTTTCTTGCGGTGGACAGCACTGCCTTGCCCTAAAATCAGATGGTACCGTATGGGGATGGGGATTAAACAAAAACGGTCAACTGGGAGACGGTTCTCCCTCAAACAGAAACATCCCGGTCCAGGTAATCTGTAAGTAAATGCAAGAAATGGAGTCATCGCACTTCCTATGAAAATTCGACAAGTTACGGAACACGATTTAGATGCATGTTATGACGTTGAGTCTGTTTGTTATACGTCTGATGCAGCAACGAGGGAAAATATTCAGAAGCGTATACAGATGTTTCCAGAAGGATTTCTGGTTGCCGAATCAAACGGGTACATTGTTGGGATGATCAACAGTGCATCAACCAATAAGGAAGATATAACGGATGAGGCTTTCAAGGATATGGTGGGCCATGTTAAGGACGGAAAAAATATGGTCATCTTTTCTTTAGCGGTCTTGCCGAAATTCCGTGGGATTGGGGTTTCTAAAAAACTCATGACAAGGTTTATTGACGTATCAAAGGATTTAAAGAAGGAGAAAATCCTCTTAATTTGCAAATCTAACGTAATTCTATACTATCAAAAGTACGGTTTTCTTTATGGTGGAAAATCAAAGTCGAGGTATGGGGGCTTTGAATGGCATGAGATGTATTTACTTTTTTAACTTAAATAATTCCTTTGAACATCGAAGTAGGTATCTTTCCCAAATCCTGGCACAAATCACTTCTCCTATATTCTTACAATTTTCTGAGATAAAATAAAATTAATTTGGACAAAAATTCTGCGTTCCATTCGTCTAAGGATAAACTTGACAAAGCTAGATATGGGCCGTATAATCCCCAAATGCCTGATATGGTAAGATTAGTACAGCTGCTGCGACAATTCAGATACTATCGATAAAAATTCTCAAAAAATAATATTATACATTACTTCAAGCATCTGCTATGAATTCTCTTGCCCTTTATAAAATGTTGGTTATTTACTGTTTCAGCGAATAAAGGGTCACTTCATAAGATACCTCACATAACGGTAATTTTATCGTATAGGATATTCATCGTATTTAAGCGGGGTTTTCAGAATAGCGTGAACAAACTGATAGATAAATTATGAGCAAATTATTTGATAACATATACATTGGCCAGGTGACATTAAAAAATCGGATCATGATGTCTGCCATGGACCTGGGATTTACCACAGACGGTACCATAAACGAGCGGATTATCAATTTTTACCGGGAACGAGCAAAGGGTGGAGTAGGTTTTATCGTCGTGGGAGGCTGCTATCCGGAAATGAACGGCAAGGTTTGGAAGAGTATTATTGGACTGGATAAGGATGAACTTATTCCCGGATTAAAAAGACTGACCGATGTCATTCATGAGTACGATACTCACGTTGCGGCACAAATTCTTCACGGTGGCCGAAGCGCCTCTTCCTTTTTTACCAAGATGCAGCCTGTTTCACCGTCTCCGCTAACCCATAGAAGCATCAAGCAGGAACCCCATGCCTTGACGGTTTCGGAGATTAAAATGGTTATTGATAATTATGTCAGCGCTACGGAAAGGGCAAGAAGGGCTGGTTTCGATGCCGTTGAACTTCACGGTGGGATGGGATATCTCATCAATCAGTTCCTCTCAAAGGCCACGAACAAACGAGACGATGAATACGGTGGAAGCCTTGAAAATAGAACTCGTTTTGCGAGGGAGATGATTCTTGCGATAAAGGAGACGGTCGGGAAGGATTATCCCGTTATTTTTAGGATGTCAGGGGAAGATTTTGTAGAGGAAGGACTCAGGATACATGAAAGTATGGAAATTGCTAAAATATTAGAACAGGCGGGTGCCGACGCCTTTAACGTATCTCCTGGCTGGCATGAGAGCAAGATACCCATTATGTTGATGGCTATTCCGCGAATGGCATACGCATTCCTTTCGGAGAAGATCCGATCGCAGGTAAAGGTTCCCGTGATTGCTTCAGTGAGGATAAATGACCTCAAACTGGCCGAAGAGATTCTGGAGAATGAACAGGCGGATATGGTGTCAATTGGCAGGCCGCTTATCGTGGACCCGGAGTTACCAAATAAATA
>JAUQXU010000446.1 GCA_030837935.1 Candidatus Brocadia sp. | reverse complement strand
GAGTAATTAATGAGTATGGGCCTGTTGCCCTTGCGTGTACTTTTTCATCTACCAAGTGATGCAGTTTTAGCATGTACATGTATCCCACAGTAACCTTCTGGTCTAACACCTCACCGGTACGTCCGTCGTATAAAACTGACTTTCCGTCTTCGGGTAAATCCGCTTCTTTCAGTGTAGCCCTGATTTCTTCTTCAGTTGCACCCTCAAAAATTGGCGTAACCGCACGGAACCCCATCGTTTTCGCTGCTAATCCTAGATGTGTTTCCAAAATCTGTCCAACATTCATTCTCGATGGCACACCTAAAGGATTCAGCAGCATCTCTACCCTTGTGCCATCAGCCAAAAAAGGCATATCCTCTTCTGGAAGGATCTTGGAAATTACACCTTTATTACCATGCCTACCCGCCATTTTGTCACCAACAGACAGCTTTCTTTTCGTCGCAATTGATATTTTTGCAAGCTCCAATACGCCAGTGGGCAACTCATCTCCACGTTTAAGATTGTTAATCTTTCTGTCTCTTTCATCTTTCAGGAGTTCTATTTTTTCGTCATAGCCCTTACTAATTTCTATTGCCTTTTCCTTTTTTTTCTTATTTGCAAACCCTATGTTTTCGATATCAAAGCGCTCTTCTAACATGAGTACCGACTTCGCTGATATTCCACGCTCGATCGCATATATCTGCCCGGTTTGTATATCCACTAAAGGCTCCTGAATTTCTTCATCTATCGCCTTCAGCATTTTGACAAATTCCTTTGAAATACTTTCGTCATATTTTGTCTCGATTTCACTGATCTCTTGTAAAATTTTCTGCCTCTTATCATCAGATAAATAGGATTTCCTAGAAAACACTTGCGTATTTATAACGATCCCATCCATACCTGACGGAACCTCAAGAGATTCATTTTTAACATCCTCACCCGCTCTGCCAAAAATGGCGTGTAATAACTTTTCTTCCGGAGACAACTCGCTCCTACTTTTTGGAGCAATTTTACCGACTAATATATCTCCGGGCTTTACTTTTGTTCCAATTCGTATTACACCATTTTCATCGAGATTACTTAACGCTTTTTCCGAAACATTGGGAATATCACGCGTAAACTCTTCTCTTCCCAATTTTGTCTCCCTGATTTCTACCTCAAACTCATCTCTGTGTATGGAGGTAAAACGATCGTCTTTAAGCAAGGCCTCACTAATCACGATAGCATCCTCAAAATTGTACCCATCCCACGTCATGAAGGCAACCAACACATTCTTACCGAGGCTTAATTCTCCGTTGCAAGTTGCAGCGCCATCAGCAATAACCTCGCCTTTTTTTACCTTTTGCCCCTCAACAACTATGGGCTTCTGATTCAAACAGGTACCTTCATTTAACCCTATAAATTTTCTTAGCTTATAGATGTCTTTATCTTCGATTACAATCTCATCTGCCGTTACTCTTGTCACAGTCCCGGCATTTATTGCCTGAACAGTCATACTCGAATTTTGAGCTACAAATCTCTCCATACCTGTGCCTATTATTGGAGGTTCCGTTCTTAACAAAGGAACAGCCTGTCTCTGCATATTAGAACCCATAAGCGCCCTATTCGCATCGCTATGCTCAAGAAATGGTATTAGACTTGCCGATACCCCCACTAATTGTTTTGGAGAAACATCCATGTAATTAACATCTTTGAAATTCACTTGATGAAAGTCACCATTATACCGGCAGAGCACAAGCTCCTTCTCTAATTTCCCGGCACCCCGGATTAATACGTCTGCCGGAGCTATCAATTTATTCTCTTCTTCGTCAGCACGAAGATATGTTATCTTTTCAGTAGTCTTTCCTTTATCAATTATACGATATGGAGTAATCAAAAAACCATACTCATCTGTTGTCGCATAAATACTCAAGGATGCTATTAATCCTATATTTGTACCTTCAGGCGTCTCTATAGGGCAAACCCTGCCGTAGTGAGACACATGGACGTCTCGTACTTCAAATCCTGCTCTTTTTCTATTTAACCCCCCAGGTCCTAATGCACTTAACCTTCTTTCATGAGTTAATTGAGCCAAGGGATTCGTTTGATCTAATACCTGCGATAGCTCACTTCTGCTAAAGAAATAGTCAATTGCAGAAAAAATAGCCTTGGAATTTACAAGAGAACGTGGCGTTAATTGCTCTGAATCTTTTACACTCAATCTCTCCTGCACAGTTCTCCTCAATTTTAAGAAACCTTTGCGCAACTCTTCGCCAGCCAGTTCATCAATTGTTCTAAGCCGTCGATTACCTAAATTATCGATATCATCTACGGATACGCCAGGCTCACCTTTCCTTAATTTCATTATATACCGAACTGCTTCTACATAATCTTCCTTTTGCAACGTCATCTCGGCTTCGTTAATATTGTGCCCTAATTTTCTATTTAACCTGAATCTTCCAACAGATCCCAATCTATACCGCTTGACATCAAAAAACTTGTCGTAAAATAACTGCCGAGCTTTTTCCACTTGCTGCGGATTGCCAGGGCGAAACCTGGCATAAATTTTCAATAGTGCATCTTCGTGTGATTTGGTAAAATCTGATTCCAAAGAATTCAATATCAAGGGATCTTCCATCTTTTTAATTACTTCGATCTTTTTGATTTCCAAATCCATTATCGCCTTAATCATGGTATCCGATATTTGACGGCCAGATTCCAACACAATCTCCCCGCTTTGCGGATTTACGATTTTATCTACGGTGTATCTGCCTCTCAATTTTGAGGCAGAAGCAAAATCAGAAATCTTCACCGTTTCAGTTTCATAAAAGAGCCTAATAATATCTTCATCATTTGTATACTCTTCAGATAATGCCCTTAGAAAACACGTAGATGGCAGCTTTCCACTCTGATCAATTTTTACCGTGAGAATATCCTTTTTCCCTACCTCAAGCTCAATCCAGCTTCCTCTATCAGGAATAATTCTGCACGAATGCAATCTTTTCTCAGCGTGAAACTCTTCGATAAAATCTATACCAGGCGAGCGATGTAGCTGGGTCACAATTACTCGTTCAGTTCCATTTATAATAAATTCTCCTCCACCAATCATGACCGGTATTTCACCAAGGTATACCTCTTCCTCGATAGGCTCAGCTTTATTTAACCGTAACCAAATCCGAAACGGACAACCATGAGTCAAACGCAACTGCCTGCACTCATCCTCAGTATATCTGGGCTTTCCAAGATCATACTTAATGTAGTCCAGGGACATAGTCCCATCATAGTTGCTAATCGGGAATATCTCCCTCAAAATCGCCTCAATTCCCAGATTCTTCCTTTTAGAAGCAGGCACATCCACTTGTAAAAAATCACGGTAAGCCTTTGTTTGAATCTGTATGAGATTCTGAATCTCTATAACCTCATCAACCTTACCATAATTACGGATTTCCATAATATTCCTGTATTTTCGAGTTCAAGAAACTAATGATTACTTAATTTCAACTTTTGCACCAGCAGCCTCTAACGACTTCTTAATCTTCTCCGCATCCTCTTTTGTAACTCCCTCCTTCACGGTTTTTGGAGCACCTTCGACAAGGTCTTTAGCTTCTTTTAGACCCAAATTTGTTTCGGCGCGAACTGCTTTAATTACCTGAATCTTATTTGCGCCCCCATCCTTCAGGATCACATCAAAAGCGGTTTTCTCCTCAACCGCGGCTTTGCCCTCCGCAACAACAGACACGCCAGCTGGCATCGCAGCAACTGCGGCTGCAGAAACACCAAATTTCTGCTCAAAGGCCTTAACAAGCTGTGAGGCCTCCAGCAAAGACATCCCTGCAACCAAATCTAGTACCTGCGCAATTTTGCCAGAAGGCTCAACTGCTTTTTCTTCACTAACCTGAGTCATTATTTATCCTCCTACCTTTAGGAATTCCGCAAAAAACTATACACTATCCTTTTCTTTCTTATCTTTAACGGCCTGGAACACAGTAACCAGGTTACGCAACACAGCGCTAAACGCACCAGCAACCCCTGCAATGGGCGCATTAATACCCGTAATTATTTGAACACGCAATACCGGCATCGTTGGTAGTTTCGCTAGGTTTTTTATGTCGTCGGCAGAAACCACCGCACCATCAACAAATCCACCACGTAAATTTAAAGCTGATATTTTTTTCGACCACTCAATTGTTTCTTTTGCCATGATCACCGGATCATCTCCCCCTGACAGTATACCCGAAGGCCCTTTCAGGAAGGCGACTAGTCCGGCAATCCCAATTTCTTTAAATGCAATTGCCGCAAGTGAATTCTTAACTATCTCAAAACAAATCTTCTTTTTACGCATATCTTTTCTGATTTGATCGAATTCCAATGCCTTTATTCCCTGATAACCAACTACCATATAATTATCATTCTTGCGGTAGCTTGAAATCAATTCTTTTACGACAAGTTCTTTTAATTCATTTGCCATGCTTTTTTTAATTCCCTTCGCAGTTGTTTCTCATCTTAAACTTGTAACATTATCCCAGGACTCATTGTAGAAGACACCGAAACTTTTTCTACAAATACCCCTTTGGCAGATGCTGGGCGAGAGTTAACAATATGCTTAACAAAAGTGCTAATGTTGTCCTCTAAATCTTTATCTAAAAAAGAGACCTTCCCAACAATACTATGCACATTTCCACCAGAATCAGTTCTATATTCGATTTTACCAGCTTTAAACTCTTTTACCGCTGTTTCTATATCATCCGTAACCGTACCCGATTTAGGAGAAGGCATCTTACCCTGAGGCCCTAGCACCCTACCTAATTTACCAACCAATCTCATCATATCTGAAGATGCAATTGCCACATCGAAGTCAGTCCATCCACCTTCCACCTTTTTTACCAAATCCTCCGCACCAACCTCATCCGCACCTGATTTTTTTGCTACTGCTGCCTTTTCACCAGCAGCGAAAACAATCACCTTGACGCTTTTACCGATGCCCTTCGGCAATGATATAGATCCCCTAACAAGCTGGTCAGACTGCTTTGGATCAATCCCTAACTTCATTGCAACTTCAACACTCTCGTCAAATTTTGCCTGCTTAAAAGATTTAAGTATTTTTACGGCTTCTTTTAGCTCGTATTTTTTTTCGGAATCAACTACACTCTTGGATTCTAAATATCTTTTACTCTTTTTTGACATCTGAATACTTTCCTTTCAAACAACCATTACATATATTTAAAGAGAACTTAATCCACCACCTTAATTCCCATATTGCGGGCAGTTCCCTCTATTACCTTTATAGCAGCATCCAAACTATCAGCATTCAAATCAGCAAGTTTTTTCCCGGCAATCTCTCTTAACTGCTGCGTATTTACCTGCCCAACCTTTTGCCTGTTTGGCTCAGAAGAACCCTTTGCAATACCAGCCAGTTGTTTTAACAACACCGAGGCAGGAGGAGATTTTAATATAAAAGTAAATGTTTTATCTTTAAACACAGTAATCTCTACCGGTGTCAAAACACCCAGCAATTCCTTTGTTTTATCATTAAATTGCTTAACAAACTGGCCAATATTCACTCCGTGCTGACCAAGAGCAGGCCCCACTGGTGGCGCCGGTGTAGCCTGTCCTCCCGGACACTGTAACTTAATTTTTGTTAAGATCTCTTTCGCCATTTTGTGCTCCCGCTATCAAATTGCCTCAACCTGCCAATATTCCAATTCAACAGGTGTTGCCCTGCCAAATATAGTAAGCATTACTTTTACACGACCACTCGCTACCAACACCTCCTCGATGAATCCATCATAATTCTCGAACGGACCCTCTTTCACCCTCACCTTCTCACCTTCGCTAAACTCAATCTTCGCACGAGGTTTTTCTTCTTTATGCTCTACGTCTGACAACAATTTTTCTACTTCATAGCCCGCCATCGGCACCGGCTTGCTTTGTCCACCGATAAAATCGCCTGCACCAGGCGTTTCCCGAACTAAAAACCAAACTTCTTTCGGTATCTGACCATGATCGTCGACTTCGACTTCAGCCATAATGTACCCTGGATATATCTTTCTTTCAGTTATCTTTTTCTTGCCACCCTTGATTTCTGAGACTTTTTCGCTAGGAACTAAAACTTTTGAAATCTTTTCCTCTAAACCACGCATTTTTATAAGCTCTATTAAGCTGTCCCTTACTTTATCTTCTTTATTGCTCTGAACACGCAAAACAAACCATTGCTTAGGCATTTAGCAAAACTCACAAAAAAATCCCAATAAAATGCTTTATCACTGTTGTGCTTGAAAATTAACACGCCCTACCGTTTACCAGGAAGGAATTAAAAGAGTTGAAATTCCGAGGGGTCTCTTTAATTCAACAACAACACAACGCAGACACAGTACCCATGTTTTCATCCAAGTCCACCGCACAAAACCTAAAGTACGCCAATATACTTCATGACCACCGACACACACCAATCGACACCCAATACGAATACCCCTATCACAACAACCGAAACGATCACAACCGCCGTTGAACCGACCAACTCATACCTCGTTGGCCATGAAACTTTTTGTAGCTCTCCCTGGGTATCGATTAAAAACTCAACCGTCTTTTTACCACCATTATCTAACGGTTTAAGCCCTGTCTCCAGACCAGCGACAAAAACACAAACGAAAAATCCCAAAAACACAAAAAGAGCAACAGAACTCAGCAAACCCCACGTCAAGCCAACATCAATTAACGGGACCTTGACACCCTCTGCAATATCCGGCAAGTCTATCAGCGCATTATATAGTGAGACAGAGGCAAACAGCGCAAGGATGCCCAGCGCAATCCCCACAGCAACCCTGCTATACAAACCAAAACCTTTTCTATAAACCCCAAAAAACGACATTCAAAACCTCTCTATCGTATGGCAGGCCTGGAGGGACTCGAACCCCCAACAGCCGGATTTGGAGTCCGGTGCTCTACCAATTAGAGCTACAGACCTTTATTTTCATCCAAAAATAATATATCAAACCCAACCCTACTTCTTGTATTCTTTGTGGTCCGTGTGCTTTCGACAATGCCTGCAGAATTTTCTCATCTCTAGCTTTTCTGTTTGTTGCGTCTTCTTAGGCGTCCTATAATTTCTATTAGAACACTCTTTACATACCATTGTTAAATATTCACGCATTACTTTTTCCCAAGTATTTATTCAATAATTTTTGTAACAACCCCAGCGCCAACGGTCTTTCCGCCTTCTCGAATCGCGAATCTCAGGCCCTCATCCATCGCCACCGCCGTCAACAACTCCACCTGTACCTTCACATTATCACCAGGCATCACCA
>JAUQXU010000039.1 GCA_030837935.1 Candidatus Brocadia sp. | reverse complement strand
GAGGCAATTAATCTTGCGATCGCCGAAAACACGTTAAAGCAGTTTGCCCTTCAGGAGGTATTTTCAAAGGATGTGGCAGATGCGCATTTGAACGGTATGGTACACATCCACGACCTTGGTTATCCGACACGGGTGTATTGCTCTTCTCACTCCCTTGAGTATTTGAAAAAGTATGGATTGTCACTCCAAAATCTGGATACGGAATCCGCACCAGCAAAGCATGCACGCACCCTGACGGGGCATTTAAATACCTTCCTGGCCTCTATGCAGGCCTATTATGCCGGAGCGCTCGGTGTAGGGTATGTCAATATCATGTATGCCCCTTATCTGGAAGGGATGAGCTACGGAGAAATGAAACAAGAGGCGCAGCATCTTATCTTCAGTTGTTCCCAGAGCGCTTTTTCCCGCGGTGGACAGACCTTATTTCTGGATTTTAATGTCCATACCGGAATTCCGAGATATTTAAGAAATATTCCTGCCATAGGACCCGGTGGAAAACCAACCGGCAAGACCTATGGAGATTACGAGGAAACAGCCCGTCAATTCACATTAGCCATGCTGGACGTATGGCGGGAAGGGGATTGTTATGGACATGTCTTTGCCTTTCCGAAATGTGATTTCCATATTAACGAGGATACCCTCAGCGATCCGAAACAATACGAAATCTTGGAATATGCTTGTCAGATTGCCAGCGAGAATGGCGTTCCTTATTTCATTTTTGACAGGGATGAAATTACCCTCTCGGCCTGCTGCCGTTTGCGCACCACGATAGACGACAATTACATGATCAAACATCCTGAAAGTATGCGTTTCTGCGGGTTTCAGAATATTACGATCAACCTTCCGCAGGCATCGTATCGGGCTGGCAAAGGCAATTGGGATGCGATGTACAAAGAGATCGATAAAGGCATCGAAATTGCCGTAAAAGCGCATCTCCAGAAAAAGGCATTTGCTGCGAAATTGATGGCAAGTCCGGAGATGCCCCTCTGGGAGGTAGGTAAGAAGGCAAAGGATGGTCGCCCTTATGTGGATCTTGAGGCCTCAACGTATATTGTGGGTATCTTAGGCCTAAACGAATGCCTGCAATTTATGACAGGGAGGGAATTGCACGAGGGTGATGATATGATCAAGCAGGGATTGCGGGTCGTTTCTCACATGTATCTGCGTGTTAAGGAGGCAGGGAAGAAATATAAGCTAAAATTTTCTCTGGAAGAATCTCCGGCAGAAAGTGCCAGCAGGCGACTTGCAAAGGTGGATGTAAGGAATTATCCGGAAGCGGCAGAGATGGTAAAGGGGAGCATCGAAAGAGATGAATTCTACTACACCAATAGTGTGCATCTGCGTCCTGATGCCCCGGTAGATATGATTACCAGAATCTTCCTCCAGAGTAAGTTTCACACGATGATTGAGTCGGGTGCCATTATTCATGCCTTTGTGGGCGAGCAAAGACCGCCGGCATCCAGCATCATGAATCTGGTCAAAAAGACCTTTAAAAATACCCAGGCCGCCCAGGTTACCATCTCCCCAGAATTTACGATTTGCAATGATTGCAAGAAGGTCACTCAAAAACTTACCGATATCTGCGGACACTGCGGCTCCAAAAATGTGTATGGTGTTTCACGGATAGTTGGGTACTTCAGCCGTATTAATAACTGGAACAAGTCCAAGATCGGTGAACTGGCAGACAGGCATAAGGGTAATTACCGTGTAGATGATTTCTTACCCAAAAAGGAACCAGTATCTGCAGAGTCATGTGTAGCGAAGTGTTAAAGCCCCAAAAAATTTCAATTTTTCGTGATAGTTCACTGCAAAGGAAACAGAGAAAATGTCCGGAAAGTAAGAGACTGGAAGCTGGGAAGCACAACTTCTCAGCCTCCCAAACTTCTTGATTTCTTTGTGATCTTAGTAAGGTTGGGTGAAGCGAGGCGCACCCAGCAAACGGTTTAAATAGTTTAAACCGTTTAAACGGTTTAGGATGGGTTCGCTTCGCTTCACCCATCCCCTTTAATTATGTCATAGCGTGATCATACCAATCAAAGGATTTATAGAAAATAGCCTTATCGAGTGGGAAGGGAAGATTGTTTCTATAATCTTTTTACCTGCCTGCAACCTTCGTTGTCCCTATTGTCATGCCCCACACCTGGTTCAGACGCCGAATGAACTGGAATCCATCCCTGTCGATGCCGTGATTGGCAAGATACGGCAGAATGTCGGCTGGGTGGATGGCGTTGTCGTTACGGGTGGCGAGCCAACCTCACACAAACAACTTGATGTATTCCTTACGTTATTAAAAGACACAGGAGTTGTGGTGCGACTGGATACGAACGGCACAAATCCTCAGGCAATAAAGGATTTAATGGCCAGAAAACTTTTGGATTGTATAGCCATGGATATCAAGGCCCCTCTTCAGAAAGCAAAGTACGAGCTGGTTTCAGGCGTACCCTGCAACATAGAAGATATAAAAAAAAGCATTCGTATTATTATGGAAAGTGGTATCGAATACGAATTCCGCACTACCGTATGTCCGTCGCAACTGAACGGAGATGATATTGAGGAAATCGCCAGAACTATTGAGGGCGCCGGACGATATATACTGCAGGGCTTCAGGCCGAATCATTGTTTGGACTCAAAGATGTTAAAAATTGAACCGTATCCTGCCGAAACACTAAGGCGTTTTGCCGCATGCGCCGGCAAATATGTTGACTACTGCTGTGTGCGCGGTGAAGAGGGAAAGGTTTTACAGAGGAATTGGTAATTTCATTATACCATTTGGTCTCATTTAAAATTCGAGAAAGGAGGTGATTGTATATGGCGATGAAGAAGTGCGGAACTTCAGGAAAGACATCAAAAGGAACCGAAAAGAAGGTTGCAAAGAAACCAGCAAAGAAATAATTATTTACGGTATTTGTCCACGTAGTATTTTAATAATCTTTTAAGATACTTTTAGACTTGAAGGTTTATTATTTTAGGAATATTCAGGGTTTTGTATGCCACGGTATGTAGCAAATATTAATGTGTAACGAGTTTTTATATTGCATGTTAGAGACCAAATGCTGTATGTATGATGAAACGGGGGGTGTTTCGTTTTAACGAAACACCCCTTTTTACGAATCGGGACATTGCTTAAAGTTTGAAATTCGCATTATGAAACTCAAAAAATTAGAATTGTTCGGATTTAAGTCTTTTGCAGAAAAGACCGAAATCGTCTTCGAGGATGGAATAACCGTTATTGTCGGGCCTAATGGATGCGGAAAAAGCAATGTCATCGATGCCATCAAGTGGGTACTCGGCGAGCAAAGTGTGAAGTCATTAAGGGGCAACGAGATGGCGGATGTAATCTTTAATGGAACAGAGAAACGTCCATCCCTGGGCTATGCTGAGGTATCTCTTACCATCCAAAACAATAAAGGGCTTTTACCTCTCGAATACACTGAGGTCTGTATAACCCGTCGTCTGTACACTTCGGGCGAATCAGAATACCTCCTCAATAAACAGGCAAGCAGATTAAAGGACATTCGGGAGCTTTTTCTGGATACCGGTTTTGGCGCAAACGCCTATTCCGTGATTGAACAGGGCAATGTAGAGGCCATGTTACAGGCAGACTCCCGTGAGAGACGTCTCTTATTTGAAGAGGCTGCAGGAATCAGTAAGTTTAAGTTACGGAAGAAGGCTGCCTTAAGTAAGCTTGAACATGTGGAACAGAACCTCCTTCGGGTTGGTGATATTATCGAGGAGTTGCAAAAACAGCTTCGGTCGGTAAAACTCCAGGCATCCAAGGCGAGAAAATATCAGGAATATGTGGAACAATTAAAAAAATTAAAGGTTGGACTTTCACTAAGAAACTATCGCGATCTCAATGAAAAAAAAGTAACTGTTTCAGATCAGGTTAATCAGATTGAAGAGCAAAGCAAAAGGGTAGTTGCAGAAATGAACGAACTCGAAGTGCAAATCAATGCAATTGAGGGCATGTTAAGCCAACTAGAGAAGCAATTATCGCAGTTGCAGACCGAAAAAATAAACCTGGAGGCGCAAATATCCAAAAGCCAGGACAAAGTAAACTATGATCATGAACGTATTAAGGAATTGGAAATTCTCCGGGAAAAATATACTGAACAACAAAAGGGCCTGGAAAACAAGATATACGAGATAAACAACAAGGTCACAGAAACGAAAGAACTGTTGAATGTGTTGGAGCAAGAAATTCTCAGGTTCACGGATGCCCAGAAGGTAAAAGAAACGACCCAAAAACAACTCAGTTTTGAGTGTGATTTGTTGTACCAGGGGATAGATGAAAAGAAGTCAGAGGTCATCTCCATCCTTCAACAAGAGTCGAGCCTGCAGAATGAAATTGGCAGCCTCTCAACGGGAAAAGATGCCTTAAAAAGCAGGAAATTGCGACTTTCGAAGAGGCAAGAGGAAATTGGTTCGTTCGTGGCGGCTTTGATGTCAAAACATCAGGAATCGGTGAAAGAAAAAAATGCGATGATCGAAGAATCCAATGATCTGGACCAGAAATTATCCACTTCAAAAGGGCGTATACAAGAACTGGTAATCATGATACGGTCTTTAGATGAACAAATTAATCAGCAAAAGCAATTGAAGAGCAGTAAAACCTCCCGCCACGAGGTACTCATGGACTTCGAGATGCGGGCGGAAGGGGTAGAGTCCGGCGCAAAGGCCATCCTGGAAGAAGCGAAAAAAGACAATGCTTCTGTAAAAGGCATACGGGGCATGATTGCTGACCAGTTAAAAGTCGATCTCCCGTACGCGCTGGCTATTGAAACTGCCCTGGGTGAAAGGGTTCAGGGGATTGTTACCGATACCACCGATGATGCAGTTCAGGCTATCGCATTCTTACAAAAGAGTCAAAAGGGTCATGCGATCTTTTTCCCGCTCGACAGGACGAATGGCCAGTCTTCCATTCCTGAGGAAATCCTGCAAAAGCCCGATGTCGTGGGTATTGCACGCAAACTTGTTACGAGTACGGCAGAGGCTTCTAAGGTTGTTGATAGTTTCCTGAATAATACCGTCGTCGTAAAGGATATTAGCGTTGCGCTTGCCATGAACAGCTATAATCGCAACGTTCGGTACGTTACGCTCGACGGTGTATTATTAGAACCCGAAGGCGCGCTCAGCGGTGGTAAGAAGCAGGGGCAAGTCGGGATTATATCCCGTAAGAGTGAGCTGACGAAGATTGAAGAAGACCTGGTTCATATCCAGCAAATCCTTGAAACATTGGAACAAGACAAGCATAACCACATAGAGGAACTTACAGGACTTGAAACCGAGACAGCCCAGTTGGCAAAGAGAATAGATCAGATAAATATCCTGAAAATTTCCAAGGATAATGAAATTACACAGAATGAACAGAAGCAGGACGAACTGACTGCAGAGCAAAAGATCAACAAGAACGAGATGGAAGAGATTGATGTGGAAGTGGAAAATGCCGGTGAGCGTGAAAAAAGTTTGCAGGAAGAATTCATGCAGCTCAGCCAGCAACATACGCAGTTAGAACAACAGGTAGAAGAGGCCGCCATGCTGGTAGAAGAAAAAGAGCATGTTAAAAGGAGTGTTCAGGACGAAATAACGGCATTAAAGGTGGGTCTTGCGCAAAGACAAGAAAAGAAAGACGGACTGAGTAAGGCCTTGAATAAACTCGATGCAGACTCACGGGAAACACAGGAACAAATTAAACATAGTATCCATGAAAGCCAGAGCTGCCAGCAAAAAAAACGGGAAGCCGAAGAAGAGATTAAACATCTGGAACTGCTCGTGAATGAATTGAATACCAGGAAGGTCGCATTGGAAGGGTCGATGACGTCTCTCAAGGCCGAGCAAGATAATCACCATGGTAAAGCCGAAGAATTAAAGGCACATCTTGAAGAAACACAAACAGAACAGAAACATCTTGAACAGCAGCTACAGGAACTAAAACTGAAAGAAAATGAGTACCAAATCCGAATAGCTAACCTGGAGGAACGTGTCCGGGAGGAATATCAACTCGATCTGTCAAACTTAGATGCCACCACGGGTGAAATTGTCGTGGAATTGATCACATCGTCGGCAGAATCTGCCGATACAGCCCAGCCACAGGTTGATTTTTGGGAGGCGGTTTCCAAAGAGATCGAGGAATTGCAAGGAAAGATTGGAAGGCTGGGGAACGTGAATCTGGAGGCCATCAAAGAACAGGACGACCTTGAGATCCGTGAGACATTTCTGGTAAATCAGAAGGAAGACCTCGAAAAATCCCATGATGCGCTGCAGAACCTGATAAAAAAGATCAACCACACCAGCCGGGAATTGTTTGAGAAGGTTTTTACTGACATTCGCCAGAATTTTCAGGTAATGTTCAGGAAATTGTTTGGCGGAGGTAAGGCCGATGTAATCCTGGAGGAAAATGTGGATATCCTGGAGGCGGGAATTGAGATCATTGCGCAACCACCCAATAAGGAACTTCGTTCAATCACACTCCTCTCAGGCGGTGAAAAAGTAATGACCACCGTAGCGCTGCTTTTCGCTGTATTCCAATCCAAACCAAGCCCGTTCTGCATCCTGGACGAAGCAGATGCCGCCCTTGACGAAAGCAACATCAATAGATTTACCCATATTTTAAAGGAGTTCACCAGGGACACACAATTCCTCGTCATTACCCACAACAAGGTTACCATGGGTGTTGCCGATGTGATGTATGGAATAACCATGCAAGAACCCGGTGTATCCATGAAGGTGGCTGTTAAATTTGAAGAGATTGAAAAAAAGGTTGCCTGAAAAACGGTATATCTTCCCGGATTTGTTTTTAAATTAGGCTCCCTTTGGCAGCACTTTTAGGCTCCCCCTTTAGAAAGAGTGGCCGGGGGGGGCCGGCTGATTTACACACACCTGTATCCTCTCTTTCTAGAGGGGAATCATACAAGAGAAATTCCTTAGCGTAAAACTTATTTACCACTCCCGGAAGTGACAATGTTTGTATACATAGGCGGCGGTACTGCCTTTTCAAAGCTCTTTCGATATCTGCCAATAGTTCTCTCGGCTGCCTGTCCGTCAAATCCGTAGACGGGTTCCAGATTTTTTTCTGCCTCCGGATTTAACGTCTGATTTTCTATGGCAAGACTATGAGAATTTCCATAATCTTTCGCAAGTCTGCTTTGAGCGCAGCCGATAAAAAAGACCCCCACAAGCAGTGAGATTACTGTGACAGAATAATTCTTAATCATTATCTTTTCTCCCTATACGTAAGAATTTGCAGTTAATTTGTAAAGTGTTTCCATTCTAACCAAGATGTTTTTTACTCCTTTTGACTTGTAATCCCGGTAACACATAATTGTTTACGGTGCAACGTGTCCAAAATCTCCTTCCAGTCCACCCTTGTCGCCCGGGAGAGATGAATCAGTGCCTAATGGCCGTTTTTTCCCTTCCAGCCTTCCCAGTAAATAGAATTCAAAGTCATTTGGCTCGACATATTTGTCTGTTGGAAGGGTCTGTTTTGTCTTATCAAGAGGCTTTACGAGACGAGGGGTAACGATCACGATCAACTCTGTCTCGTTTTTCCTGAATTCATTACTTCTGAACAGAACACCGAGAATCGGGATGTCCCCTAAAAGGGGATACTTTCGCACCGTTTGACGGTATTCGTCGTTCAGCAGGCCGGCAATGGCAAAACTTTGTCCATCGGCAAGCTCAACTACGGTCGAGACACGTCTCGTAGTTAAGGCGGGTATGATAAATCCCTGCAAACGAAGCGCATTTGCAAAATCGAGTTCAGAGACCTCCGGAGATACCTCCATACTGATTTTGTTATTATTCAATACGGTGGGTGTGAAATTCAGTCCCACTCCAAAGGGTTTATATTCAATAGTAATAACCGCACCTCCTGTGCCTGCCGACTGTGGAACCGGGACAGGAAATTCACCGCCTGCAAGAAAGTATGCGGACCTCCCGCTTAAGGTGATGAGCGTTGGCTTTGCCAAAATCCTTAACAAACCCTGTTCATTTAAGGCATCAACAAAGAGTGTCCAGGTTGCGCCACCGCCCAAAAAGCGGAAGATCAGATTGACGTTTTCTGTTGCACCGAACACCGCCCCTGCGGCAGAGGCTCCGGGAGGCACTCTTGCAAGGCTGTTGAGCATTGATACACCAAACCCGCTTCCGCCGTCAGTTAAGTAGTGTTTGAACGGAAACACCCCAAAGCCAAGTGGAATAAGGCAAAGCAGGTGGAAATAGGTAATGAAGAGC
>JAUQXU010000445.1 GCA_030837935.1 Candidatus Brocadia sp. | reverse complement strand
CAGTCAGTTCCAGCGCTTATGGAAGCGCTCAAGACCGAAGCCGATCTGGGTGTTAAATATGACATTGCAATGACATTAGGTACACTTGGAGACCGGGGTGCTGTTTTCACGCTGGTGAATGTGCTCACGAAAGAAAAAAGCTGGTATGTCAAAAGCGGCTGTGTGGAGGCGCTGGGTAACATCGGTGGCGATACGGCTATGAATGCCCTTGCCAAAATCCTGGTTGCTGATGCCGGAGAAGATGCCGGATGGACGCGTACAAAAGCCGCATGGGCACTCACTGCAATTGGCCCAAAATCTATCCCCCTGCTGATCCGTGCCTTAAATGACAAAGAGGAAGGAACGAGGCGCAGGGCAGGGTGGGCGTTGGTAAAGATCGGCACTCCTGCAGTGAAGGCATTGATCAGTTCGTTGCGTGAAATTAATGCATATACGAGAGAACGCGCTGCGCAAACCCTTGGGTGGATTGGTAATGAAAGCGCCGTTACTTCACTTATATGGGCGCTGAAGGATAAAGAACCCGTTGTGGTGAGTTCTGCGGCTTGGGCATTGGGCAGGATTGGTAGTCCAAAAGCACTTGCTGCACTCCGGCAACTGGTTAACAACGAAAATGCCGATGTCAGAGAAAATGCGGCTGAGGCCATCGAAAGAATTGTGTCAAATAAAGAAAAAATGGCCTATTATACAGAGACTAGACAAAAACCATAAAACATGGTTGATTAATGCCTAAATTTTCAATATTATAGTATTTTTAATTTGCATTAAAAATACTTACGAAAGGTCTTATTTTCATGAAATGCAGCATGGTATATCTTGTGGGTGCGGGCCCGGGAGATCCAGGACTTATTACCGTAAAAGGCCTGGAATGTATTAAAAAAGCAGATGTACTCATTTACGATTATCTGGTAAATGTTGACCTCCTCAAAGTTGCCAGGCCCAATGCAGAATTTATCTATGTCGGTAAACAGGGAGGCGCTCATACGTTGGAACAGGAAGAGATTAACCAGCTTCTTGTGAAAAAGGCATTGGAAGACAAAGTCGTAACCCGGTTAAAGGGAGGCGACCCGTACGTCTTTGGGCGTGGCGGGGAGGAGGCATTGGTGCTCCGCGAAAACCATGTACCTTTTGAGGTAGTCCCCGGCATTACCGCAGCCATTGCAACCCCAAATTATGCCGGTATTCCTGTTACCCATCGTGACTTTACCTCTACCTTTGGATTGATTACCGGACACGAAGACCCCACAAAAGACGCAAGCTCCATTGATTGGGCAAAGATCAGTACCGGTATTGGTACGCTTGCCTTTTATATGGGGATCAAGAATCTCCCTTACATTACCGGGCAGCTCATGAAACACGGCCGTTCCAAAGATACCCCTGTGGCAGTGATCCGGTGGGGGACCACGCCGCAGCAAAGGACGGTGACCGGGACGCTGGATACGATTGTACAAAAGGCCAAAGATATAAAACCGCCGGCGATCACAATTGTTGGTGAAGTGGTAAAACTCCGGGATCAACTCAACTGGTTTGAGACCAAACCATTATTTGGGAAGACGATCGTCGTAACACGGTCGAGGGAGCAGGCCAGTGAGTTTGCAGATCAGTTATACGAGCACGGCGCACAGGTCATTGAATTTCCCACCATTGAGATTACAAAACCCGAGACCATTCAACCCCTTGATGAAGCCATAAACAACATCCAGTCTTATAATTGGCTCGTCTTTACCAGCATTAACGGCGTGGATGCATTCTTTCAACGCCTGTTCGAGTTAGGAAGGGATATCCGGGATCTGCGAGGCATCAAGGTATGCGCCATTGGCCCCGCAACGGAGGAAGGTATTAAAAAATATTACATAAAAGTCGATTGCAGACCGCCTAAGTTTGTCGCCGAGTCTGTGGTAGAGGAATTGAAGAAGGTAACCGTTATAAAGAATGAAAAATTCTTGTTGCCAAGGGCGGATATTGCCCGAAGTTTTTTGCCTGAGGAACTTCAAAAATTGGGGGGAAAGGTGACCGATTTGGTGGCCTATAAGACCGTTATGGCACAACCCAGGAATATCAATCTTGTTGATAAAATTAAAAACGGTGAGATTCATATTGTTACATTCACCAGTTCCTCAACGGTAAGGAATTTTGCGGAAATTATTGGTGAGAAAAATATTGCGGCATTGAATGGACACGTCCAGTTTGCCAGCATTGGCCCAATTACCACACAAACCGCCGAGGAAATGGGGCTTCGTGTTACCATTAAGGCGAATGAATATACCATTCCCGGACTGGTAAGTGCCATCCTGGAAAGTACTACTTCCACGGCAAAAACCTAAAATCCCCCTGCTTGGAGTTGTCTAAAAAGTTCCAAAAAATAATTTTGGTATACAACATGATGTGGCGCGAAATTTACTTCGCTTTGCATAGAGTGTAGAGATAAAGCATGGGCGGAAATTTTTTGGATAGTTCTGTTTTAGAGGGATTTTTTATTTTTTGCTGGCTCGATCTAAGAAGATTAAGCCAGAATATGTTGTACGAGCGGCACTATCCATTATAACCAACAATAACACCAACCTTACAAGGATTACAGGGATTTTTAAAAAGAAGAAATCCATGAGTCCAACACTGCAATCAGTATTCCAATTCCATCCAATACGGCTGCAAGTCATTATGATGTGCATGAGTACCATCTATCCCAATGAAAGGAAATTTTACACAGTCTGAGGTCAGATTAAATTATATGTATAGGAATTTCCATTTTATTTAAACGAGTTTCAGGGTGGCACGGACAAACGTTGTTTTGTCCGTGCCTAATTTAACGTATAGGAATTTCAAACACCCCCCATAATCCCCCCGTAAACGGGGGGACACAGGGGGGTAACCAAATACAAGTTGCCGAAGGCCTAATTAATTTTGGTTAACATGTAAAGAGGTAAAATGATTCAAAAGGTAAAAAAAAGAATATTTGATGTTTTACATGGGACGTCAACCGAAGATGTATATGTCAGGGTATTCCATGTCTTCATTATAACCTTGATTTTCCTTAACGTATTTGCTGTCATTTTGGAAACCGTAGAAAGCCTTTCATTGCAATATATGATTTTATTCAGGGCATTCGAAGTATTCTCAGTGTTCGTATTTACAGTTGAATACATTCTGCGCCTGTGGACTTGTACTACTGATAAGAGATTTCGTGGTACTATGAAAGGAAGATTCCGGTTTTCAGTGACGCCTCTTGCACTTGTGGATTTAATGGCTATTTTACCATTTTACTTACCCATGTGCCTTCCTCTCGATTTGCGGTTTATAAGGGCACTGCGGCTCTTCCGACTGCTTCGTATTTTAAAAATGGGACGGTATTCTGAGTCTTTGAGAACACTGGGAAATGTCCTGAAAGAAGGAAAGGCAGAACTGCTCATAACGGTATTTGGAGTATTGATCCTGTTAGTGGTCGCTTCAAGCCTCATGTACTTTGTTGAAAACGCAGCCCAACCTAAGGCATTCTCCAGCATACCGGCGGCCATGTGGTGGGGAGTGGCCACCCTAACCACGGTTGGCTACGGCGACATCTATCCGATAACTCCACTGGGAAGGTTTTTGGGGGCAATCATTGCCATATTAGGGATTGGTGCGATTGCAATACCGGCAGGAATACTAACCTCTGGCTTCGCTAAGGAAATTCAAAAAAGGCATGAAAAAAGAGGCATGTGCCCATATTGCGGGAAAGACATGACTTATCCGCAAGAAAAATCGGCGAACAGCGGATAGGTGTGAGAGGAAGAAGCTGCAAATAAATTTGCAGAAAAGATATTGAAAGCAGATGAAATCCTGAAATGTTTCAAACCTTATAAGAAATATATCTCAAGAGATAGAGTTACGAATTGTGCCCAGGAAATAAAGGTAAGTTCTGCTATCATAGTTGGTATATTACAGCACTACAGCATCCTTTTATGAAGGAATCTCAATGAATTTAAGCATACCGTTTCTGAACTTATACCCCAAGCATATTTGGCAGAGAAATATATCAATAAAATATAGATAATTTCATACGGCTAAAGATGTCAAACCAAATTTACAATTGGAAGCGGTTCTGGTGTCCTAGGACAGGTAGCTTCGATCTGTCTGCTGGTGGATATCTTGCAGACCCAGATTCAGAGTGGGGGCACCTGTATAATCCCGACGTCAAATCGTTTGAGTCTATAACCACAATTCCATGCTTGGTACTGCTTGGTGAGCCAGGAATTGGTAAAACTCACGCCATACAAACAGCTCAAAGTGCAATCTATGACAAGATTAAGGAAGTGGACGATCAGATACTTTGTTTGGATCTTCGTTCATATAGAAGTGAGGATAGATTGATTCGTAATCTTTTTGAAAACACAACTTTCCTTTCCTGGGCAAAAGAAAAGCATCGTCTCCACGTTTTTCTTGATAGTTTGGATGAGTGTCTGTTACGGATAGATACCCTTGCAGCACTTTTAGTTGACGAATTTAAGAAATATCCCGTTGGTCGCATGTATCTTCGTATTGCTTGCCGAACGGCAGACTGGCCAAACAGCCTTGAAGATGGATTAAAACAACTATGGGGAGAAGACGCAGTGGGAGTGTATGAATTGACTCCGTTACGTCGAGTAGATGTCATTGAAGCAGCAAAAACAAACAATTTATACCACAATATTTTCTTACAAGAAATTGACCAAAAAGAAGTTGTTCCATTAGCTATTAAACCAGTCACCCTTAGCTTTCTTATAAATACTTATATTAAGAATGGCCGATTCCCTTCAACCCAAGCAGAATTGTATTTGCAAGGTTGTCGTTTACTCTGTGAAGAAACCAATGAAGGCCGTCGCGATGCACGGCTCACTGGGGTTTTTACTATTGAGCAACGTCTAGCTATTGCATCACGCATTGCAGCCATTACAGTCTTTTCTAACCGATACGCTATATGGGCTGGTATAAATCGTGGAGATGTACCCGATGAAGATACAACAATTCAAGAGTTATGTGGTGGAAGTGAGGATGCCGATGGTACGCAATTCCAAGTAACTGAGATTGCTATCAGAGAAACCCTTGCTACTGGACTATTTTCATCTCGTGGACCAAACCGTATGGGATGGGCGCATCAGACCTATGCTGAGTTTCTTGCAGCCAGGTATTTAGTGTTTGAACGGAAACACCCCAAAGCCAAGTGGAATAAGGCAAAGCAGGTGGAAATAGGTAATGAAGAGCGTTGAATAATACCGAGAGATAGGGTAAAATATGGCGAAAACAAAGGGATTCTTGTGTGAAAGGGT